>DAIQAW010000074.1:0-5673 GCA_036781465.1 Candidatus Aquirickettsiella sp. | reverse complement strand
TCCTAACAAAGCTTAAATTGGATTGAAATAATAATAGTCGCGGATTAAAAGTTTAAACTTCTTAAACAAAAACAATTAATTTCATTAAGTATTTTTTGTACTGCTAGGTTTGCAGCAAGTGCTCCACCGTAAGGATCATCATGTGCTGTGGTTTGTACCACAACAAAATCTTGTGTGGCAATGACATGTCTGGATCGGGCATTGATGAGCTGCGCACGCATCGCAATGCGGAAACGACTGGGAATGCTTATAAATTCTTGTTGAAAGCTAAGTAATTGTGTATTCAGTACCCAATCATAATAAGTAGTGGAGGGGGTATTAATAATTGCTTGGAAATAGCCAGTATGTTGTAAAGAATTGATTAATAAAGACTGTAACATTTGTGTGGGCATGTCCGCCCAGCGATTTTGCGCAAAATATTGGATTTGATAGCAAGCGGGTATGTATATCATGCGTTGACTATTATAAATTGCATTGGCACGAGGTTGATTGACTAATATTGTGCTTCGTCCTTGTTGTGCACAATTATCCCAATCTAGATCAGGCATTGCTAAAGTAAAATAATGCATCGGTAGAGTTTTAATAGGCTCAAATATCGAGCAGGCCGATAACAACAATAAACATTGCAAAGCTATTATTGCTTTGTGGAGGCAATTATTTTTACCAAAGTCCACACGACCTAAAAAGTTAAGCACTTTATTCTTCTCCTGGTCCTAGAGGTGGTGATTTCTGTCCGCGAATTAATAGGCTGGGGTTTTGTCTTAGATTATCTGACAGTTCAAGTAAATTATCTGTCATGATACTTAGGTTATTTAATACTTGATTGGTAGACGGAAGTGTTTGTTGGGTTAATGTATTCATCAATGATGGAAATGTACGTATTGAACGTGCGGTATTAATTAAAATAGCATCGAGACGTTTACTTTGCGTCGCCAAGTGATTACTAGTTAGTGATAAATTATTTAAAATCTTTCTAAATAATACTGGATTTTCCCCTCCTAATACACCATTAATATCTTGTGTAATTTGATTCATATTTTTATTCAGATCACGTAATGTCGTATCTAAACGTAAAAATAAAGAAGGAGCGCTTTTAATAATGGGGTATTTTTCACCCGCAAGGAGTGGAATAGGATTTAGGTTAGAATTACTGCCTTGCAATGCCAGGTAGGTGATCCCGGTCAAACCTTGACTATTTAAGGTAGCTGTTGTGCCTTCAGTAATAGGGGTATGTTCTTCTATTTGTAATACCAAGCGTACTTGTTCAGGATTCTGGTCATTTAAAGAAATTTTCTTAACGATACCGACATTAACACCATTATATTTTACGGAAGAATTTACCCCTAAGCCAGCTACAGATTCATGCATGATGACTAAGAAATTTTTGTAACGCTTCGTGGATAATCCTGCAGATAACCAAGTAATAAAAATAATGAGGGCGATGGTCAAAATAAGAACAAAAGCACCCACTAAGGTATAATTGACTTTAGATTCCATGATTTCCCTCGTAAAGATGTTGCGTCATGCGCCCCCGTGATCCTTGAAAATAAGCCACAATAGTTGCTTGTTTGGATTGTGTAAGTTGTTTCATAGGTGCAAATTCCAAAACGTATCCGGCACTTAAAAAAGCAACTTTATCGGTAATTTGCCATAAGGTATCTAAATCATGTGTGACCATGACGATGGTTAATCCTAAAATATTGCGCAAATTTAAGACTAATGCATCAAATTCTTCTGCGCCTTGCGGGTCGAGGCCTGCCGTGGGTTCATCGAGTAATAATAACTCGGGATCCATGATTAGAGCACGTGCTAAAGCTGCTCGCTTAAGCATTCCGCCACTCAGTTCAGATGGATATTTTGTGGCCGCATCCATCGGCAATCCTACCGCTAATAATTTTATTAAAGCGAGTTCTTTGATCGTCGTTTTGTCCAATTTTGTATGTTCTTGTAAGGGAAAGCTTATATTTTCAATGACATTAAGCGATGTAAAGAGTGCTGATTGTTGAAATAATACACCCCAACGACATTGTATTTTAAGTAACTCGCTTGCAGAAAGCTGACTTAAATTTTTACCGAATACTTCAATCTCTCCAGAAGTAGGTGTCAGTAGGGCTAAAATTTCGCGCAGCAATGTCGATTTTCCTGAACCGCTGCCACCGACGATACCAATAATTTCTCCGTGTTGTACTTCTAAATTAATGCTGCGATGGATCCATTGACCCGCGAGGAGTAATTTAACATTTTTAACTTTTATAACGGGGTCAGAAGCATGCATAATTGCATTATAGCGCTTATTCGATGACATGAATGTACGTAGAATAATCCAAGAGTTAGATATTTAAGTTACTAAATAAAATTGAAAATAATGCGTCAGCAACAATAATAAAAAAAATGCCTTGTACCACACTACGTGTGGTTTGTCTGCCAACACTATCTGCACTACCGTTAACACGTAAACCTTGAAAACAAGCAGTGTTGGCGATAATAAGCGCAAATACCGGTGCTTTACCCACACCAATAATAAGCGAAGAAAGTGAAACAACTTTTGGAAAGCGTTGTAAGAAATCTGTGTAACTAATATTTAGCATATTATGCGTCATTGCCATGCCGCCGAGTAAGCCAAAAATATCTGCCCAAACGGTGAGCAAAGGTAAAGCAATCAGTAAGCCCCAAATACGAGGTAAAATTAATAATTGCCTCGGTGGAACACCCATTGTGTTTAATGCATCAATTTCTTCTTTGATCTTCATCATACCTAATTGAGCAGTAAATGCTGATCCACTGCGACCGGCTATCATAATGGCTGTTAATAAGGGTGCAAACTCACGTAGTATGGCAAGGCCTAATAGGTCAATGATAAACAGAGTTGCGCCAAAATTTTTTAATTGAAAACCCATTTGATAAGTTAAGACAATACCTATCATAAAAGATAATAATGCAATAATACCCAACGCATCTAAACCGGTATTCTCAATGATACTTAGGATGGCACGACCACGAAGTTGATTGGGCTGCCAAATTGTTTGAATAGCAGTAGTAAAGGTTTTACCAATAAAACATAAAAATGATTTAAGCTCATGCCATTGTTCAGTTACTTTTTTACCCACCAAGGCTAAACCGGTATAAGTTTTTACTGTAGGCAATGGTTTTATGTGTTTGGCTGCTTCTTCTATCATTGCAAACAATGCGTGGTGTTTTTGATTTAAACCAGTAAGTTGTACATCTCTTTTTTTAGAGAGTTGTTTTTTCCATTGGTAAAGTTGCCAGGCACCACTACTGTCCATACGCGTGATAGCTTCGGCATTTAAAATAAATGATGATTCTGTGCTGCGATTCAGTTTTTTAAAAGCGTGATTTAAGCTTTTTTTATGAATGCCATGTAAGGTCCATGCACCATAACAATCAATTTGATTTTTTTTCTGTGCAGAAATGACTATGGAAGCATTAACTGATGTTAACATGAGGCATAACCAAAAATAGATAAATAGATTTTTACAAGTAAATGCGGCAACACAGTAACAATGCAAGTGCGAAGCTTATTTTGCACAAAAAAATATCCCTTCACTAGGGAAGGGATACCTGAATTGCCCATTCCTTTTTTATTAAAAAGGTTGTGAAGTATGCCAATAAATAGTTGGTCCTCGGTTAGGAATTAATTTATTGGTAGCGAGATAATGATATTCGCTGCAAACATAACGATATTGACATGATGCAATATTTGTACAAGCACGTGGTGTGACGTTGAGTCTGGACAATAACTGACGTATGGTAGCGCAGTCATAGTATGCTCCAGAAACAAAACCCGCCTTTTTTACTAAGTGAGCATTAAATGCACAAGCACTTTGGCCTGGGTGGGCATTAGCCACGCTGATGCTACTTAATAAACCCATGCAAATAGCTGAAGCCATTAGTAATAATTTTTTCATACTATCCCCTCAGGTTATATATACTCTTCGCATTTGAATTTTTACTGCGTTGCCGCTGATTCGCAATTTTTTCACGGCACTTGTCAAAAACCCAATTGCTGTGAGTTAGTGTAAAACCTTATAGCGCCCGCTATAGCGGTCTACTCCTTTTTAGAATAGCTTATGAATCATTAACATTCAATTTTCCAAGCTTTATATAGCATACTATTCAGTACTCGACTTCGCGGTTAGCTTTAGGTATAAAGTGGTCGTATGAAGACCTCTTTATTTAATAGATTGACCTTAATCGTCGAACGTTACGAAGAATTAACTGCTTTATTGGGTGATATGGAAGTAATTAAAGATCAAAATCATTTCCGTGACTTATCTAAGGAGTATGTTCAGTTAGGTCCTGTCGTACAATGTTTTCAGCAATATCGGACTAACTTAGATATCCTAAATCAAGCCCAACAGTGTTTACATGATACTGATTCAGCATTGAGAGAGCTTGCCATCGAAGAAATTAAAATTGCACAAAAAAAACAAGTCGAATTAGAAAACGAATTAGAGCGTTTATTATTACCCCAAGATCCTAATGATCAACGAAATGTTTTTTTAGAGATTCGTGCAGCTGCTGGAGGCGATGAAGCGGCTATTTTTGCCGGTGATTTATTTCGAATGTACTCCCGTTATGCAGAAAATCAAGGTTGGGCAGTGGAAATTATTCATATGAATCCTAGTGAACAAGGGGGTTATAAAGAAATTATTGTGCGTATTGCAGGGACTGCTGTTTATGCGCATTTGAAGTTTGAATCCGGTGCGCATCGTGTGCAACGCGTGCCTGAAACCGAAGCACAAGGACGCGTTCATACTTCAACATGTACGGTAGCGATACTTCCTGAAATCGAAACGGTGGATGATGTTACCATCAATCCTGTCGATTTAAAAATTGATACTTTTCGTGCTTCAGGCGCTGGTGGACAACACGTACAAAAAACCGATTCTGCCATCCGCATTACACATTTACCCACGGGCTTAGTCGTGGAATGCCAAGATGAACGTTCGCAACATAAAAATCGTGCCCGCGCGATGTCTTTATTACAAGCTAAACTATTAGCCGCACAAAAGGCCAAACAACAACGTGAAGAAGCAGAAACACGTCGAGATTTAGTAGGTAGCGGGGATCGATCAGAGCGTATCCGCACGTATAATTTTCCTCAAGGTCGTTTAACCGATCACCGGATAAATCTAACGTTATATCAATTATCTGATATTATGGAAGGTCATTTAGAACCAGTTATTCAATCCTTGACGCGTGAATATCAAGCTGACGAATTAGCGGCCTTGGGCGAATAACGAATTCTCGTCATGACGAATGAGTGGAATGTGCGAGCCCTCCCTCCATGGATTGCTGTGCATCTTCAATGCTCGCAATGACGAATAAATTTTTTATACTGCTCCTTGAGGAGGAAATGTTAATGATTCGATCGATAGCTATAGCATTGTTTATACTATTATTACTGATTATTGGCGGTCATATCGCATTGGCTTTATTTACTGGAGCAGTTGTCGTTGGTGTTAGTGTCTGGGGGTTTTTGGTCGCTTCAGTTTTCTTTTTTTCCTTGAGTATTTTACTGCTGTTTATTTTAACCTGGACCGGAGCACTAATAATCGGTGCTATTGCTGTTATTTGGACTATCGTCGCTATTATTTTATTTCCTATTTTATTACCTGTTTTATTACCCTTATTAATTATCCTATTTTTTGT
>DAIQAW010000073.1:0-5767 GCA_036781465.1 Candidatus Aquirickettsiella sp. | reverse complement strand
TTTTTAGTTTGCAGCTCTAAAAAATTTAGAAAAATCAACTAACTTAAGTAAACTTGGTTTTGAGTTAAATATCTATTTTATACATAACTTCTAGCCAAAAACTCACAAATTCGATTTTCTAATAAACGATAACCTCCTTGATTATTTTTACCTTGAACTGGATCATTAATTAAAATAGAAAAGGCTAGAACTTGATTATTAGCGGTTCGAATATAACCTGCTAAACTACTTATTCCATGCATGCTTCCCGTTTTAGCGTGTATCCTACCTAAAGCAGGACCACCTAGACGATGTTTTAATGTACCATCGATTCCTGATTGTGGTAAGGACTCAAAAAACAAATCGCTATCAGGTAATTGTGTATAAGCGAAATTTAATAACTTAACAAAGGCATTAGGTGTGACTATATTGTTACGAGATAGACCGGAGCCATCGACCATTACTAATTGCTTGAAATCTATATCTGTTTTGTTGGCAAGAATAGCTTGAACAGCGTTTCTACCAGTTTTCCAACTACCTTGCACTGAAAAATACTGTTCCCCTAGCTTTTTTAATAAACTATCTGCAATAAGATTATCTGACTTTTTTAACATATTTTTTATTAAAAAAGCAAGTTCAGGAGAGCTATTTTCAGCTAAGGACTTAGCGAGAGGAGGAGTTTTTCCATAGATTAAATTGGAATAGCGGATAGAATATTTTCTTAATAATCCGGCTACAATATCATAGGTGGCTAAATTTGGATTTTGCAAAGCAACTGCAAATGATAAAGGGCCCATTTTAGGGGAAAGATAGCCTCTTAAAGTATAGTGATTTTTGCTAGCTGTATTCGGCTTTAAATCTAATGAATAACTTCGTTGTTTTAAACGTTTTGTGACTGCTTGATTATCAATAACGATACCTAAATTACTATTACTTTTTGTAATGGTGGGATGTAATAAACGATTAGGTTTAACACTAACACTAAAGCAATTCCGATTGATAATGGTAGCTGTTACAGGGGCTGCATAGCAAAAAATTCTATCGTCAATGACGCGCCCCGGAGGCCAGGTACTCCGATCGATGACAGTATCATCAATAACAATATTACCTTGGACCTTATTTATGTGTTGTTCATTTAAAGTCTCTAACATGTCCTTGAGATCATCAAGTGTTAAATAAGGGTCGCCACTAAATTTAATATACAAATTTCCAGTTAAGACACCATTATGAATCCTTGCTCCTGAGTTGGTTAAAAAGCGCGTTTTAAATTGAAAGTGAGGCCCTAAATAATCCAAAGCAGCAATACCAGTAAATAATTTTAAGGTACTGGCCGGAACAAAACCCCGATTTGCATTATACTGATATAATACTCTTCCGGTGGATAAAGACTGTATGGAAACACCGGTATTAAAACCCCTAAAATGACTTAATATGTTATTCAGGTTTTGTTGAATGGATGAAAGCGATGAGTTTTGGCCATTTTCATCATAATAGCCAAAACTTTTCGTCGGGATTATTAGTAAAATCGTATTGCAAAGTATCCCTATCAAAAACAAAAAATTTTTGAGAAATGTGCTGTTTAGTTTATTCATACAACCTATTTAGTAAATAAACAAATTGCTTCTGAATGATGAGTTTGCGGGAACATATCCATGATTCCGACTTTTTCTAATCTATAACCTTGTTTTACTAATTCTCCCGCATCTCTAGCCAGACTAGCAGAATTACAGGATACATACACAATACGCTCAATATTCCAATTTGCAATTTGCGAAATGATTTCCAAAGCTCCAGAGCGGGGTGGATCCAATAGAATCTTGTTGAAAGTTTGTTGAGCCCAAGCTTCTTTTAATATAGAACTTGTTAAATCAGCTGTATAAAATTGTGTATTGTTAATGTCATTATGTTTAGCATTGGCTTTTGCCCGTTCCACGAGTTCTGCATATCCCTCAACACCTACGACGAAATGAGATCGTGTGGCTAGAGGTAAACTAAAATTACCTAATCCGCAGAATAAATCCAATATCCGATCACTGAAATTAGGTGAGAGCAATTCCATAGCTCGTTGAATCATCGCTTGATTGATATCTGCATTAATCTGTATAAAATGTCTAGGCTCGAATAAGAGTTTTAGAGGCTTATAACCTTTATTTTCCAAACGATAGCTTAATAATTTAGGGTCTGTTGGCCAAATGCAATGAGTGCTATTCTCATTTCCTGGCTGTAGATAAAGTTGGATTTGATGCTGTTCAGCAAAGCTTTTGAGTTGTATTTGATCAGAGTTGTCTAAAGGGGTGAGATGTCGAAAAACTAAACCTAGTATCTCATCACCGAGTGCTGCTTCAATTTGTGGTATAGTTCGAAATGCATTTAGTTTATGAATGAGTTGCTGTAAAGGGACTAAAAGTTGACCAACTCTTGGATCTAATGTTTTACAAGTTTCTAACTGTGCAAGGTAACGTCCATTTTTTTCGCGGAAACCAACTAACATCACTTGCTTTTTATCAACATATTTAACCCCAAGCCGTGCACGTCGGCGATAGCCCCAGTTCGCGCCAGTAAGTGGAGGTAATAATGATTTAGGCTTCATTTTAGTGAAATGGCTGAGTTGATCAACAAGGATCTTTTCTTTATGTTGCAATTGAGCTTGGTTACTTAAATGCTGTAGGCTACAGCCTCCACAGTTATCATAATGTAGGCAGGCTGGTTGAATTCTATCCGTTGAGGCTTTTAAAATCTGGATGGATTTTGCTTCGTCATAGGAACGTCGTTTTTTGCTGTAGGTGATTAGAACAGTTTCTCCGGGTAAAGCGTTTTCGATAAAGGTAATTTTGCCATTGATATGTGCAATGCCGCGGCCTTCATGAGAAATGCCTGTAATGACGATAGGAGTCGTATTGGTAGAGAAAGTTTTTAAATTTTCCATGCTTTTATAAATTGTCTAAAATGGGGTTTATTTTCTTCAGTAATTTTTTCACGCACATAAGCACATTCTTTTTGATAAGTTTCAAAAGAGAAAGTTCCTCGTATTAATTCAAAACGAAGATAGATTAAATAAGTATTCAAGACATCTGTTTCACAATAATTTCGGATGGCTGCTAATTTTCCATCTGAAAAATAATCCCAAACTTGGCTACCATCCATACCTAGTTTTCCGGGCAAACCTAACATGACAGCAATATCTGTCAGAGGGGCATTTGCACGGGCTTGATAGGCAGCTAATACATCCATCAAATCCGTATGTCGATAATGATAACGGCTCAAATAGTTATTCCAACGGAAACTGGCATCGTCATTACCTATATTCCAATAACTAGGAGCACTGATTCCGTATAATAATGCCCGATAATGTAGAACAGGTAGATCGAAGCCACTACCATTCCAGGATACTAAAATGGGTAAATATTTCTCAATGCATTTGAAAAATGCTTCTATAAGAGCAGGTTCATCTGAAGCAATATTACCCAATGACCCAATTTTGAATTGATTTTTAGTGCGTAATGCAACAGAAATAGCCACGATACGTTGCAAATGATGAGGGAGAAAACTTGAATTACCGGTTTTTTCTTGGCGTTTAGCTAACATTATATTAGCGACTTCCCGATCGTTTTTTTCACTATCTATATTATAAAGAATTCGTCCATTCTTTATATCAGGGATAGTTTCAATATCAAAAACAAAAGTATTCATAAGATCATCATAATGTTTTGATGGGATAAAGCCCTTTAATGTATACTCTTTGCAAAAGATTTTGTGATGCGCAAAAAATCATGTTTTCTGATAGGTTCTTAGTTGGACAGTAGATCAGGTATATTTACAAAAAAAAGACTCTACATATTCTATTTCTTTTTTATAGTAGACTCTTTGAAAACTTTTTTTGATTGATCTGGTTTGTTATAGTTACTTGCAGAAACAATCCTGATTTTGGTTTTTCACTATAGATTGGAAAAATCAGATAGTGATAAAAACATATTTTTAGACTTCTGGCTAGTCCGAATTCTGCTTTTTGTGGATGAAGTTTAGACATTTACTGAGATAAGAATAGAAGATGAACATTATTTTACTAGGGCCACCTGGGGCGGGAAAGGGCACCCAAGCAGAGTTTTTAACAACTTTTTATCATATTCCCAAAATTTCTACTGGAGATATACTACGCGATCCTGCTATCCAAGGGACTCCTGTGGGACTTCAAATCAAGGCTTTGATGGATGCAGGGCAGTTAATTTCTGATAAGGTTATTATTGAATTAGTCGAATCACGTATTCAGCAAGCCGATTGCACGAATGGTTTTTTATTTGATGGATTTCCACGTACTTTACCTCAAGCGGAGGCGATACGATCTAACGGAATTTTTATTGATTTTGTTATAGAAATTGAGATTGAGGATGATGAAATTGTTAAACGTCTCAGTGGGCGGCGTATTCATCCCGGTTCGGGCCGGATTTATCATATATTACATAATTCTCCAAAAGTCCCGAATAAAGATGATGTAACAGGAGAATCCCTCATTCAACGAAATGATGATACTGAAGCGACTATACGCGAGCGTTTGCGCATTTATCATCAACAAACCAAACCGGTACTTTCCTATTACAAAGAATGGCAACGTAGCGGTGATCCAGATGCTCCTTGCTATATTTCAATCAATGGGCATGCTGATGTTGATGAAGTCCGCAGACATATTTTTGCCGAATTAAAGAAAAACAGTCAAAAATGAAATATTTAAAAACTCGGTAAAGAGGTTAAATTTTTCAAAACTTGACTTAAATCTTCTGGCAATTTGGCGGCTAGCGTTATAGTTTTTCCTGTCGAACCTAAAGTAAACTCAAGCTGACTGGCATGTAAGAAAAGTCGTTTACAGCCTAGTTGACGCATTTTTTTATTGATTTCTTTTTCTCCATATTTTTCGTCTCCGATAATAGGGTGTTTGGCAAATTGAGCATGAACGCGAATCTGATGGGTGCGGCCAGTGCTAGGCATTGCTGCGATTAATGTGGACTCAGCATAATAATGTTGTACAGAAAATTCAGTTAGAGAACTTTTGCCCTCTGCTTGTACGACTACGATGCGCTCTCCGGATTGTAATTGATTTTTATATAACGGAGCGTCGATTTTTTGTAACGATTTAGGCCATTGTCCTGCTACTAGAGCAATATAAGTCTTTTTCATCTGTCCCGAACGTAATAATTCATGTAATTCCTTTAAAATACTACTTTTTTTAGCAAGTAGTAAACAACCTGAAGTGTCACGATCCAAGCGATGAGCTAATTCCAAGAATTTCAATTGTGGTCGCAACAGACGTAAAGCTTCTATGAGTCCTAAGTGTATCCCGCTTCCACCATGGACGGCCATACCACTCGGTTTGTTAAGGGCTAAAAAATGGTTATCTTCAAAAATAATTGCTTTTTCAAGTAGCTCAGCTAAGTTTGTATTTAAAATATTTTTTGGAGTACGGGGGATAAGTCGTAGGGGGGGGATCCGAATAATATCTCCTTCTTGTAAACGATAATCGGGCTTTACTCTTTTTTTGTTGATGCGTAATTCACCTTTTCGTATAATTCGATAAAGACGACTTTTAGGTAGGCCTTTTAACCGCGACATTAAAAAATTGTCGAGTCTCTGACCTGAATAGTCATTTGTTACAGTTAATTGTTGAATAGTTTGCACAATATCGTTAATCTAGCATAAATCTAGCATGTCTTTCTAATAATTTGATAAAGTCTTATTAAGTTGCCGAAATTGACATCAGTATTTTATCTTTGTTATATATCACCCCGCTTTTTTAGAT
>DAIQAW010000072.1:0-5770 GCA_036781465.1 Candidatus Aquirickettsiella sp. | reverse complement strand
AAGATCTAATGCTAGAATGAGTTTAAATTGAGAGTTTTTTCGTAAAATATTGAATAAATCTGTTCGTCCATTTGTCTAATAAGGGTATATACTCTAAATTTAAACAACTAATTGGGTAAAAAATGTTAGGTGGTTTTTCTTTAGGCCAAAAAATAATACTTTGGGTGATACCCTTACTCTTCGCTATTACTGTCCATGAGACCGCACATGGTTGGGTTGCTTCAAAATGCGGAGACCCAACGGCTAAATTATTAGGTCGTTTAACCTTGAACCCTCTGAAGCATATCGATCCTATAGGCACAATTATTGTACCCGCCATCCTTTTTTCCCTTGGTGGTTTTATATTTGGCTGGGCTAAGCCCGTGCCTATAACTTGGCAAAATCTAAGGAATCCGCGACGTGATATGGCTTTAGTGGCTGTGGCAGGTCCTTTAGCGAATCTATTCATGGTTTTTTTATGGGTGGGCATCGCCAAAGTGGCTATGGGATTGGATAATTCCCCAATTATTTATATGGCCCAGATTGGCGTAACAATAAATTTGGTATTAATGTTATTAAATCTGATTCCAATCCCGCCTCTCGATGGCAGTCGTGTGGTGGCAAGTTTTTTGTCACCGCAAATGGCTTATCAGTTCAATAAATTAGAAGTATATGGTTTTCTTATTTTAGTGCTGTTATTGGCCAGTGGTGTTTTAGGTAGGGTCTTAGGGCCACTATTACAAGGATTATTATCGGTTTTTTTTAGATTTTTTGGTTTATAACGATTACACTGCCGCTATGACAGAACACAATCTTGCTACGACATTTGCCGATGCACCTATTGCCACTGTACGTGGCCAACCGCTGATTCAGTTACCTAATGATCTATACATCCCACCCCAAGCCTTAGAAGTACTTTTAGAGGCGTTTACAGGGCCTTTAGATCTACTCTTATATCTAATAAAAAAGCAAAATTTTGATATTCTAGATATTCCGGTTGCCGAAATCACACGTCAATATATGCAATATATCGAATTGATGCAGGTATTGGAAATTGAGTTAGCTGCTGAATATTTGGTCATGGCGGCCATATTGACTGAAATTAAATCACGCTTACTTTTACCTAAGCCTGCTGAAACCCAGACCAATGATGATGAAATGGATCCGCGTGCGGAATTAATTCGTCGTTTACAGGAATATGAACGGACTAAACAAGCCGCACAAGCATTAGAACAATTGCCGCGCTTAGGCCGGGATGTGTTTTTAGCGATGGCTGAAGCAGGCCTGCCACCAACTTCAGCAGAAAACCCTAGACAAGTCCCACCCTTAGCTTTAGAGGAATTAGTCGAGGCTTTTCAAGCGGTTTTAGCTAGAGCTGCTTTAAAGAAACATCATGCTATTACTGAAGAACCCTTGTCGATTAAGGATCGGATGTCACAAATTTTGCAGAAAATGACAATTCAAACCACTATTAAGTTTACTGAGTTATTTAAATGTGAAGAAGGTCGCATGGGGGTTGTAGTGACTTTTATGGCTTTATTAGAATTATGGCGACAATCCTTAATTGAACTTTCACAAACCCAGCCTTTTGCAGAGATTGAAGTGCGAGGGGTATGATGTTTCAAAATAAAACAATAATAATAACTGGCGGCGCATCAGGAATAGGCGCGGCAACAGTCACATTATTTAGTCGTGCAGGAGCAAACGTTTACATACTCGATAAAAAAAAGCTGACAGACGATTCCTCATTGTCAATTCATTATTTAGAGTGTGATGTTTCGAATGCTGATCAGGTTAAATCAGCTATTTATACCATTCTTCAAAAAAATCCAAAGATCGATTATCTTTTTTGTAATGCCGGTATACACTTATTCGCTAATATCGAAGACAGTTCTTTTGAAGCAATGCAACAAGTTTTTGCAACCAATTTATTAGGTACAATTTATTGCTTGCAACAAATATTACCTTGCATGAAGCAGCAAAGATTCGGATCGATCGTTTTAATGGCTTCGGATCAAGCGTTTATTGCTAAAGAACAATGTGCTATTTATGGAGCGAGCAAAGCGGCTATTGCTCAATTAGCTAAAAGTACCGCACTAGATTATGCACAATATGGAATCCGCGTTAATTGTGTTTGTCCCGGCACTATCGATACGCCAATGTATCAAGTTGTTTTAGAGCAGTTTCAGCAAAAAAATGGCCTAAGTGTATCATCAATTCGAGATCAGGTTGCAGAAAAATTACCCTTGCGACGAGTGGGAAAACCTGAGGAGGTGGCGCAAGTAGTTAGTTTCTTATGCAGTGAAGCTGCTTCTTTTATGACGGGTGCATTAGTTAATGTCGATGGCGGCTATACTATTCAGTAAAAATACTCTTCGCATTTGAATTTTTGACTGTGTTGCCGCTCAATTCGCAATCCTCATGTATAATTTATACACTCCGGTTGCTTATTTTCGCGTCGCCTTGTCAAAAATCCCATTACTATGAGTATACCTCTGTGCAAATATATTATTTAGCGATTTGTACGACAGCGGATTCAAGTAATCGGCTTAGATTGTCACTCGCTTTAGCAGCAAAGTGTATCGTTCCTTCATGGGTAATTGGCTCATGACTTAGCCCAGCGGCTAAATTGGTTACTACAGATATTACAGCTACTTTTAAGCTGCAATGCCTGGCGACTATCACTTCAGGAATGGTCGACATTCCTACTACATCAGCGCCTAATTTTTGAAAAGCGCGTATTTCTGCAGGGGTTTCAAAATTAGGTCCTAAAACGCTGACATAAATTCCCTCGTTTAAAGGAATAGACAGTTTTTTTGCAGTTTGTTGCAAGATATGCCGGATATCTGGATCATAGGCATCATCCATCGGGAAGAAACGTGGGCCAAATTCTTCATCATTAGGTCCGGTAAGAGGATTCATTGGATGGAAATTAATATGATCTGAAATTAAAACTAATTGACCTGATTTAACATTTTTATTTAAGGACCCCACCGCATTGGTCATTATTAAAGTATGGCAGCCTAAGCATTTTAAAGTGCGGATAAATACTTTAAAGTCTTTGCCTTGCATTCCTTCATAAAGATGAACACGCCCTTGGCAACATACCACAGGTATTTTGTTGAGATAGCCGAGTATCATTTTTCCATGATGTCCAATGACACTGCTCACTGGAAAACCAGGGAGTTCAGCGTAGGGAATGGAGATGCTGTCGGTAAGTTTATCAGCAATATCCGCTAACCCTGACCCTAAAACAATTCCAATCTTAGGTTGGAAATCAATTCGACGTTCTAAAATAGATTGGGCAAGTTGCTGCGGAGAAACATATGCTGTCATAAATCACCTTTTTAGCGAGAATAGTTTTTTATATGACTTTAATGGGGATCACTATATCCTGGTGGAGGTGTACTTGCTGTTTCATCCGATCCAAATAAAAACTTTTCCATTTCTTTTTTTAAAAATTCGCGCGCTTGCGGTTCCAATGTGCTTAAGCGATATTCATTGATGAGCATAGTCTGATGGTTTACCCATTGTTGCCAAGCAGGCTTACTAATGGATTGATAGATACGTTGACCTAATTCTCCAGGATAAGGGAGATAATCAAGTCCTTCTGCTTGGGTGTGTAGCTTAATACAATAAATAGTTCGGCTCATAGTATAGGCTTAATAGTTTTTTGACAGGAGCTGCAAGACCTCTTGAAGCTAATTGTTGCTTGTTATACCAGACTATACGGTCAGATTCCATCAATGGTGGATGCCAATGTTTAACATGGATGAGAACAGGTCGAATTTCAAGTTGAAAATGACTAAAAGTATGCTTTAAAAGGGGATATTTTTTTACAGATTTTCCTATTTCACAATAATAGTATTTCTTGCAAAAATTTTTTAAATTTTCTGTTATCAAGCATTCTGGTAGACTCCAAAGACCACCCCAAATTCCCATAGGAGGTCTTTTTTCTAGCAAAATTTCTTGATGTTCATTAACTAAAATTACCATTTGGATAGTCCGACATGTGATAGTCTTACGCGGCTTGGGCGAAGGATAATTGGCAACACTATTTGAGGTATACGCTTTGCAATGATTTTGTAAAGGACATTGTGTACATTTAGGCTGTGAGCGTGTACAAACCAGTGCACCAAGATCCATCATTGCTTGCGTATAATGACTGATATGTTTATTTTTTGGCGTATAATGTTCTGCTAAAGCCCATAATTGTTTATTAACTTTGCTGAAACCAGGCCAGCCTGCTATGGCATGAAACCTGGTTAATACACGTTTCACATTACCATCGAGTATGCTGGCAGATTGGGCAAATGCCAAGGCAAGTATGGCCCCGGCGGTCGATCGACCAATGCCCGGCAAATTTTGTAATGATAGTAAATCTTGTGGAAATTTTCCTGAATATTCTTTTTCAATGGTTTGAGCACAATGGTGTAAATTACGCGCCCGGGCATAATAACCTAAACCTGACCATAACATAATTACTTCATCGATATTGGCTTTAGCGAGCGAAGAAAGTGTGGGGAAATGTTGAACAAAACGTTGAAAATAGGGAATAACCGTTGCAACTTGAGTTTGTTGCAGCATAATTTCCGAAAGCCAAATTGTATAGGGTGATTTTGTTTGTTGCCAAGGTAGATGTTTGCGACCAGCGTAACTAAACCAGCTTAGCATTTTTTGTTGGAATTGTTTTGCGCTTAGTGTCACTGATCGTTTATGAAAGATGAATGCAAGGTTGATTCTATAATTTATTGTACAATTAGTGAAATAGCTTGTTTAAGTCTAATTTTTTTAAGGTATCGCCAAGTTTTCCTTTGAGTTTTTCCTTGATGATGTCAACACTTAATTGGTCTAAAATAGGACTGATAGAAATTTGTTGTAAAGGTCCTGAAATTCTAATTGGGATAGCAATGCCTTCAGGGCTGCCATCAGCTAATATAGGTTGCGCTTGTAATTCATAATTGATTTGCTGCAGTGGTAAATTCAACATGCCTTTACCATTGACACGTAAGCGACCGCTACTAATGATCAAATCATTATTATTAACTATTCCCTGCTTGATATTAAAATTACCATTAAATTTATCGAATGGAGTATCTGAACCCGTGCTCTTAGGCGTGACTCCATGCTTAAGTAAGGCTTTTCCTAATGCTATCCAATACGATAAATTAATTCCTTTTAAAGCGCCTTGATCTAAATTAAAGTGGCCTTGTCCGTTTAAATTTCTTAAGAGTAGCTCAGCGTTATTACCTGTTGTTGATATATTAAGATTCAATGATGCTAAACCCGCTAATTGTATTTGACTTTTATTAATTAGATCTTGAAAAAGCAAGGCGGTATTAATTTGATTAAATTGATTTTGCGCAGTGATCGACGGTATTTTTGGATTAAGATTAATAGAGACATTGCCTTGATAATTCCCTTGATAAAATTTGGCATTAATAGGGTTAAGCGTAAGCAAATTATTTTTAAATTGAAAATTAAGTTTTATTTGCTGAAAAATTAATTTGCCGGTTTTAATTTGCTGGCTAGATAAAGTCCCAGCAAAGCTAGGGTTATTTAAAATATGCTGACCTGTGACGTGTCCAGTGAGTTTAATTTGATTAATCAGGGCAATCAATTGATCGACAATAATATCTTGCTTATTTAAATCGAGATCGATATGGCTCTTTAAGAACAGAGGAAGTTCACCTTTAGGATAGCTGGGTCCTTTTAGTAGCATATTTAGATTGAGATTATTAAACTCAATATTTTTTCTATTGGTGCTTAAAGTGATAGATGAGCGTAACTT
>DAIQAW010000071.1:0-5779 GCA_036781465.1 Candidatus Aquirickettsiella sp. | reverse complement strand
AAGTAATCTTCATCTCTTTTCTGTTTAATTCGATCTTGTGTAATCATAATTATTACCGCTTATTATTTTTATTTTTTAAGATACCTATTTTCTATTAAATAATACGACACTTAGCTTAAGAAGATCTTAAGCCCTAAAAACAATATTTTTATTAACTATGCACAATACAAAAATTAATGATCCTCGTCGCCATGGCAAGACCGAAGCGTTAATGACGAAAATTACTGCAGACTGAAACAAAAATTAGCTGTTTTTTTCATTTTTTCAATCGCTTAAATTCAAGCATGATATTTTTATACTGTAGTGTGGCAGCTATGAACCTATCTTTAGATAGGTGCTGGCAGATCATTCGCGAGTTGTTCTTTATTGGTAGGAAGTACTGGATCGCGACCATACACATCATCCCAAAAATGTAATACATCATTTTTATCCACCCAAGCCGTAATATACGTCAAGTGTATGGGTATCGGTGTTTTTAAATTGATCACTGTGGTACGTCCCGACTCTAAAGCCGCTTCAATACGTGGTGCTGCTTGCTGTAATGCAGGATCAAGTTCTTCTAGTGCTTCAAGAAATTCAAACGGATCCTCTAAACGTACACAGCCCGAACTGAACAAACGTCGTTCTGCATCAAATAAATTTTTTGCTGGTGTGTCATGAAGATATACGAGATGTGGGTTAGCAAATTCAAATTTAATTTGTCCCAATGAATTATGCGGCCCTGGATCCTGACGTAAAATATAACGTCCAGGATTTTTTTTCACGGCTAACCAATCCACAGTTTGTGGATTTAATTCTTTACTCGGTTGATTCCTCGCAAATACTCGAATGTGGCTACGACTCAAATAATTGGGATCCCGCATTGCTTTAGGAATAACATCTCTGCGCGCAATTCCTGGAGGCACAGTCCAATAAGGATTTAATATGATACGTGTGACATGCGAATTAATCTCTGGCGTTGGTCTAGAGGGTTTCCCTACTATCACTCGGGCGGTCAAAATGGCATGATGATCTTTAATTAACCGTAATCGATGATCCGGTACATTAATCCAAATATAGGCGGGATTGGCTAAAGCAATCAACCGTGACCAACGTTGTAAATTGAATTGAATTTGATGTAAACGTTCCGCCGCTGAAACATTCAGCGCTTCTCGTGTCGACGCACCTACGACACCATCGTCGTTTAATCCATGACGTTCTTGAAACGCAGCAACAGCCTCTTCAACTTGTTCATCAAAATCATTCACATTAGCACTCTCTGTGCAAGCACTTCCTGCTAAATCTTCACTCGCACACAAACGCTGACGCAACACAAGCACGGCTGGGTCCTGCATGCCCATCGATAATACATTCTTAGTCTGTAAACGCGGCCAAGGGTGTTGCGCCGCCTGTTGGTAAAATTCTAATTTCTTTTCCAAACGTAAATAGGCTGGAATAGATGAAGACTGTAAATCAGTTTGTGCATACACGATTATTGTAAAAGAAAATAGGCTAAGCATCAAACCCATTTTGATTTTTTTTTGTTGCGAGCAACGCATTTTATTATCTTTTTTCATCATAATGATTGACCACATACCCCTCGACAATTTCTTGAAACTGTTGGACGATATTATCACCACGCAAGGTAGCAATTTTACGCCCATCGGCAAAGACTGGCGCAATGGGATGTTCACCAGTACCCGGTAAACTAATGCCAATATTTGCGTGCTTACTTTCCCCCGGACCATTCACAATACATCCCATCACTGCTAAAGATAAATTTTCTACGCCATGGTATTGTTGTGACCAAACTGGCATACGTTCTTTAATATAGGCTTCAACCTGCTTGGCCAACTCTTGGAAATAACGACTGGTGGTACGTCCGCAGCCGGGACATGCTGATACCGAAGGCATAAAGGCTCGTAAGCCCATCGATTGTAAAATTTGTTGACAAACCAGCACCTCGCGACTTCTATCACCCTCCGGTTCAGGTGTTAATGAGGCCCGAATCGTGTCGCCAATACCTTCTTGTAATAAAACTGCTAAAGCCGCTGTAGTAGCAACGACCCCTTTGGAACCCATCCCCGCTTCGGTTAAACCCAAATGAATCGCATACGAACAGCGCGCTGCTAAATTACGATGGATGGCAATTAAATCTTGCACCCGACTTACCTTACAAGATAAAACAATAAAGCTCGCTGGCATGCCAATTTTTTCAGCCAGCTCAGCACTCAACAATGCTGATAATACTAAAGTCTCTTGCAACACTTGCGCTGCAGAACGTGGATGCGCTGATTGGGCATTTTTATCCATCTGACGTGAGCTCAGATCCTGATCCAAACTACCCCAATTCACACCTATCCGCACCGGCTTATTATACTTCAGTGCAACTTCTATCATCTGCGTGAATTGCACATCGCGCTTTTCACCATAACCCACATTACCTGGATTAATACGGTATTTATCCAAAGCTTCAGCACAGTCTGGATAAGCCTTTAATAAACGGTGGCCATTGTAATGAAAATCTCCGATGATCGGCACAGAATAGCCTGCTTCACGGACTCTATCGCGGATAAAAGGCACCTGTTGGGCGGCTAGCTCGGTGTTAACGGTAATTCTTACTAATTCTGAACCCGATTGAGCTAGTTCGATAATTTGCTGGGCAGTGGCTGCAGCATCTTCAGTATTGGTATTTGTCATCGATTGCACGACGATAGGCGCCCCGCCACCAAGCCGAACTGAACCTACTTGAACGGGAGTGCTAATACGGCGTAGGATAGGAGATGGAAGGGGTTCAGATTCAACCATAGTATATCTAGTAACTTCCTTTATTCTTAAAGTACGGATGAAAATAACAATCTATTGCGGTATACTCTAGCACATTATGAAGTCAAGTAAACATACTAAAACAAGTCTAAAGACAAGGGAGATGGTTATGAATACTCACTTACAAACATTTTATCAATCGCTACCCATCAATAGCACCGATGCCTATATTGCGCGCTTAAAACAAATCCCGGTATTAAGTGCTGAAGAAGAAACTGAACTCGCCGAACGCTATTATCATTATCAAGACCTAATTGCAGCTAAAAAGCTTATTATTGCCAACCTACGTTTCGTCGTACATATTGCACAAACATATATGGGCTACGGTCTTGCACTCGCGGATCTGATTCAGGAAGGGAATATTGGTTTAATGAAAGCGGTTAAACGTTTTGACCCTAAAGTCGGCGTACGCCTGATTTCATTTGCTGTACATTGGATCAAAGCAGAAATTCAAGAATTTATCTTGCGTAACTGGCGCATCGTCAAAATAGCCACCACGAAAGCGCAACGTAAATTATTTTTTAATTTACGTAAAATGAAAACCCATTTAGGTTGGTTTAATCAAAAGGAAATCGAAGCCGTGGCACGTGATCTCGGTGTCAAACCAGAGACCGTGCGCGAAATGGAGTCTCGTTTGGCCTCTAACGATATGAGCTTAGATGTCAGTAACGATGAAAATAACGATTCTAAAACCACGAGCTATCCATTAATCGATATGCATTTCGAAGATAATCGTTATGATCCAGCCCGTTTACTGGAAGTCAGTGACACAACCGAATCCAGTCAAGATCATTTACATAAAGCCTTAGCTAAATTAGACGAACGAGAACAAACCATTATTAGGGATCGTTGGCTCACCGAACCTAAAATTACCTTGCAAGAATTAGCCAATCGCTATCAAGTATCGGCTGAACGCGTGCGTCAACTCGAACAAAAAGCGATGAAAGAACTACGTCATGCGATCGAGGAGCAAGCAGCATGAAATCTATACTGAACCCTGATAGAGATTTTGTCAGTGATATTGATAAATTTCTAACCGCTTTCGATAAACAACATCCCAAGAAATCCGCTTCGCAAGCAAAAGAAATTAAACAATACCAAACACTGATGACGAAACGCGATATAAAAAACTGATTCTATGTTTCTCGAAATTGAACTCAAACTCAGCATTGCCCCCGAAGATGTTAAGCTATTGCTAATACATCCTTTATTACAACTTGCCAGCACACAAGCTATTTCAGTAGAGCAACTCATCAGCCGCTATTTTGATACCTTGGATCTTGCTTTGTGGCAACAAGGTCTGTCGATGCGCGTTCGTGAAGCCGGTGGCCGCACCATACAAACCTTAAAAACAGTAGGTGAACAAATCGGTGATCTACAACATCGGCATGAATGGGATCAACCGGTGACACAAAACATGCCGAATATCGAACAGTTCACCGATCCAAACCTAATAGCCAAACTGCAAACCATCCTAGGCAACAAGCATTTGTTAGAATTATTTCATACCGACTTTCAACGCAGTTCATGGAACTTAAAAACAGAAAATGGAACGCAAATCGAATTAGTTTTAGATCAAGGTTTGGTCAAAACTGCCAACAAGCAAGCCGTTTTACATGAAATTGAGCTGGAATTAAAACAAGGTGATAGTCAAGAACTGTATAAAATAGCCGAACTCCTCAAGGAAAGCATTCCGCTGCGTGTTGAAACGCGTAGTAAGGCAGAACGCGGCTATTTGCTCTATAATGACAATAAAATGTCATCCAATTATGTATAGTTAATCACCCCTAATTAGAGTAATATCACCATAACTTAACAAGAACTTTATTGTATGTTAGAAAACACAAGTTCACATAAAAGCCAAAGAGAAAAACTCATTCTGATAGAAGGAGTCACCGAAACTGGCGAAAAATTCAGGCCCAGTGACTGGGCTGAGCGTATGTGCGGTTGTTTGGCCAGTTTTACTAACCGGCGTATGGTGTACTCCCCGCAACTGCGACCCATGATTGATCAAGAAAGTCGTACCAAATGCCTCGTTCTCGACCCCAAGCTCAAAGAAACCAACCCCGATATTTTTGAGTGTATTATGAAATTTGCCGGTGAAAACCGCTTAAAAATCCACGAACCTTATACCGAAACTGAAGATTAAATCCCACATCAAAATATCCTTGTAGACAATTCTGATATGGGAGGTTGATCTTTAATTTAAACGTGACCAGGGTGCAGTTGGCATTCTTCTTGCTGAATTTTCTCATTTTCTTTTTTGTTCGTAGTGTTCTCTACAAAAAAACTAGGCTTTCTATTCATATCCATATAACCTCCATTATTATCATAACCTCCATTATTATCTGATTGCTTCGTGTTTATGTAATCTGGTTCCTCTTCTTTACAGCTCTTCATAACCTCATAGTCTCTTTCTTCATTTATAGTCTCATAGTCTCCTTCAATGGTTTCATAATACACTTCATTATTCTTTATTAAAACTTCATCCCACATATTATGTTTAGAAAGTAATAACACTGTATTTAAAGCTGTATTTAATAAATCTTGGTTTTCTCCAAAAATATTTAAGCACTTCATGATACTTTTAAGTGTTATCTGAATAGCCGTTTTAGTCGCAGTCTCAGTCTCAGTATCGAAAGATTTTGATAATTCCTTAATAATAGAATATTTTTCATGAGAATAAATTTTGTTTAAAACATTTTTAAGCGCTGGATCAATCGCGGATATTTCTTCAGCTGGAGTGAGTAATCTAGCCCTTTCTTTCGTAGAATCACGCTTAATCTTAGAATCTTCTGTGTCATCAGAGGGAGGCACTTCTTTATTCTTAACTTTTTTACGTCTTAGCGTGTTAAAAGCTGACTTTAAAAAAAAACCATTATTTTTTTTGGGTGTTGTTGTATTATTTTCAGTTATTGATGCATTATTTTTTTCATCGTCTTGTTCTTTTTCTTGATAAGTTCCTTTAGTACCC
>DAIQAW010000070.1:713-5809 GCA_036781465.1 Candidatus Aquirickettsiella sp. | reverse complement strand
GTTTAAAATGGAGTAATATTTCTAGATATTAACGACGAGTATTTTCAAAATACTTTAAATTTTTATGAAATTATTTAAGATAAACATCTGAAGGTTCTAGATTAATTCGGCAATACAAATGACGAGTTTCTTTAAAGAAATGGCGTCCCCAAGGGGAGTCGAACCCCTGTTACCGCCGTGAAAGGGCGGTGTCCTAGGCCTCTAGACGATGGGGACCTACGGTTTTAAAGTCCGCTATTTTGGCTGCGCTGGGCAAGAATGTCAATGTCTAAAATAACTACATGAAAGCGTTTTTTACAAAATCTATCTTTACGCTGTATATTAAGCTTAATTATTTTTAACGGGATAGCTCATGTCGAACCAAACCATAAACCTTAGCGATACACTCTATCAATATATGTTATCCATTTCCTTGCATGAGCCTACAATTTTAAAGTCATTACGAGAAACAACGCTTAAATTATCTTCCCATGGCATGCAAATCTCACCTGAACAAGGACAATTGATGGCGCTGCTGGTTGAGTTAATTGGTGCTGAAAAAACTTTAGAGATAGGAGTCTATACGGGCTACAGCTCTTTAGTCGTAGCTTTAGCCTTGCCCAAAACAGGAAAAATAATTGCGTGTGATATTAATACTGAAACAAGCGCTATAGCACAAGATTTTTGGAAAAAAGCCGGTATAGCCCATAAAATTGACCTGAAATTAGCACCC
This sequence comes from Candidatus Aquirickettsiella sp., assembly GCA_036781465.1. Lineage (GTDB taxonomy): Bacteria > Pseudomonadota > Gammaproteobacteria > Diplorickettsiales > Diplorickettsiaceae > Aquirickettsiella. Next base: position 5,097 of record DAIQAW010000070.1, on the reverse strand, counting down.
GCATTGGAAACTCTTGATAGTTTAATTAAGCAAAATCACTCGAATAATTTTGACTTTATTTTTATTGATGCAGATAAGCAAAATTATTTAAATTATTATGAGCGTTCATTAACCTTACTGCGACCAGGTGGTCTAATGGTAATCGATAACGTCCTTTGGAGTGGCCGCGTTGCTGATACACACGTCCATGACAAACAAACTCTAGCTATTCGCACATTTAACCAAACTATTTATCAAGATAAACGTATTAGTATGAGTTTAATACCCATAGGCGATGGACTTACTTTAATAAGAAAACGTTAGTTGGTGTTTTTTTGAATACAAAAAAATTATATTGTCGCAACATTTCCTTTTTGTTCTAACCACATTTTTCGATCGCTAGATCGTTTTTTTGCTAATAACATATCCATCAAAGTAATCGTTTTTTGTTCATTATCTATGGTAAGTTGAACCAGTCTTCGAGTATCGGGCGCCATAGTTGTTTCGCGCAATTGCATAGGATTCATTTCACCTAAGCCTTTAAATCGCTGAATGCTGACTTTACCTTTTTTATTTTCCGCATTTAATCTATCCAAAATACCTTGCTTTTCCTCATCATCCAAAGCATAAAAAACTTCTTTGCCGACATCTATACGATAAAGTGGTGGCATAGCAATATAAATATGTCCCGCTTCAATTAAGGATTGAAAATGTTTTAAAAATAAACCACATAGCAACGTAGCAATATGTAAACCATCAGAATCCGCGTCCGCAAGCACACAAATTTTACCATAACGTAAACCTGATAAATCCCCAGACCCAGGATCGATACCCAAAGCCACAGCAATATCATGAATTTCTTGTGACCCTAATACTTGATTACTCGCTACTTCCCAAGAATTTAAAATTTTTCCTCGTAATGGCATAATCGCTTGAAATTCTCTGTCTCGTGCTTGTTTTGCAGAACCACCTGCTGAATCACCTTCAACTAAAAATAACTCTGTGCGACTTAAATCAGTTAGCGTACAATCGGCTAACTTCCCTGGCAATACTGCTCCACTTAAAATCTTCTTACGTGCGATTTGCTTACTAACTCGTAAACGTTTTTGTGCATTAGCTATCATTAATTCGGCTAAACTTTCTGCCTCAGAAACATGCTGATTGAGCCATAAGCTAAAAGCATCTTTTATTACACCTGAAACAAATGCTGCAGATTGGCGTGAAGTAAGTCTTTCTTTAGTTTGACCGGAAAATTGAGGTTCCAATAATTTTACAGATAATACATAGTGACATCCTTCCCATACATCTTCAGGTGCTAATTTTAATCCCCGAGGCAATAAATCACGTAACTCACAAAAATCTCTCATTGCTTCTAGTAAACCTGTGCGTAAACCATTGACATGTGTTCCCCCTTGAATTGTTGGAATTAAATTAACGTAACTTTCCATCAATCCTTCACCATTTTCTAACAGCCAACATAATGCCCAATCAACTTCTTCAGTTTCCGCTGCAAAATGGCCATGAAAAGGCTCTATTGGTAAACAAGTATATTGACTTAAACTATCTTTTAGATAACTAACCACACCCTCCTCATAAAACCACTCCTCTTTTTTATTACTTGATTTATCAGTAAAACTAACATGTAAACCTGGGCAAAGAACGGCTTTAGCGCGCAAACTATGTTTTAATCGATTGACTGAGAATTTTTCCGTATCAAAATAACGCTTATCTGGCCAAAAACGTAAAGAAGTTCCTGTTAATCCCCGATCAACTTTACCAATTTTTTTTAAGTTGGATTTTTTATTTCCATTTTCAAATTGAATTTGATATATAAATCCGTCGCGTTTAATAGTGACTTCTAAATGACGTGATAAAGCATTGACGACGGATACACCAACTCCATGTAAACCACCTGAATAGCGATAATTTTTATGGTTAAATTTTCCACCGGCATGCAATCTAGTCAGAATAAGTTCTACGCCTGTCACTTTTTCTTCAGGATGAATATCAACAGGCATACCACGACCATCATCACTAACTGCTAAAGAATTATCCGAATATAACACCACATCAATATGTCGTGCATAACCTGCCATCGCTTCATCAACACTATTATCAATTACTTCCTGTGCCAAATGATTAGGTCGAGAGGTGTCGGTATACATACCAGGTCGTCGTTTTACTGGGTCGAGGCCGCTTAAGACTTCAATTGCTTCAGCCGTATATTTTTTTAAAGAAGAAGGTTTAAATTTCATAAAATAATAATTACTCGCTTTTTTTCAAAAATACATCTCTCACAATTTGCTCATTATGTTGTAGCCATTGTAAAGCAATAATAGTCGAACTATTATTAATTTTTCCTTGATTGAGTAAATCAAAAGCAGATTTTAAACTTAAAACATGCAACCGAATATCTTCGCCTTCCTCAGCCACGCCATGAATTCCTTGTGCTAATTTGGCGTCAACTTGTCCACAGAAAAGATAAATACGTTCTGAGCTTCCTCCTGGACTCACCCAATACTGGTAAATGGGAAATAAATTTGTTATTTCTAAACCACTTTCTTCTTGTGTTTCTCGTCGCGCTACTTGTTCTAAATTTTCATCTTTCTTAATGACACCCGCTACGATTTCCAGCAACCATGGATTTTTGGCTTTATTAACAATTCCTACTCGAAACTGTTCAATTAGAACCAGCTGATCATTATTCGCATCAAACAACAAAACTCCAACAGCTTCACCCCGCTCAAAGACCTCTCTAAGTCTTGGCTGGCTCCAACCACCATTAAATAGACGAAATTGGACCTTGCATTGCTCTATCTGAAAATGTCCTTGATAAACAATTTGCCGCTCTAAAACTTTGACATCTGAGTCGTCGAAATGAGAATTCATAGGGCTATATCTCAATTATGAAATCTGGCATAATAAATAACATTTACATAGAAAAATCTAGGTTTTGCTCTTTTAGTATAAAAAAATAATGACACTCCTCGACCTTTTTATCCATAAATTGGCTAGACTTCTATCCATTTGCTCTAAATTAGTATTAAGTATTTATGTACTTTTTGCATCGATAATGCCTATTTTTGCCGCTGATTTAATCGATATTTATAAAGCCGCTTTAAATAGTGATCCTATCTATCAGGCTGCGGTATCCACCCGATTATCCCAACGCGAAGCGATACCTCAAAGTGTAGCTGTACTTTTACCTAATATCTCAGCTCAAGCGAATCTCTCAAATAATTATCAAAACATTAGTCAGCTTCCTGCTAGCGGGCAACCGAATGGAATAAGCAACTTCCAGTCTCAAGGATATAATATTTCCTTTAGACAACCTCTAATTAATGTCAATGATTGGTTAGTAGTTAAACAAGCTGATAATGCCGGGAAGCAAGCTGATCTAACACTAGCAGCAGCTGCACAAGATTTGATTTTTCGTGTAGCGACTGCTTATTTCAATGTTTTATCCGCTCAAGACACGCTTCAATTCGCTAAAGCAGAAAAAAACGCTGATAGTCAACAATTGAATCAAGCTCAGAAACGCGTTCAAGTAGGTTTAGATGCCTTGACCAGTGTTTACGAAGCAAAAGCAGCGTATGATAAATCACTCGCTACGGAAATAAGTGCAGAAAATACTTTACGCAATAATCAAGAGGCATTGCGCCAATTAACCGGACAGACTTATTCCTCCATAAAAGCCTTTACAAAAAATATACCTTTGCAAATCCCACAACCAAACAATATCGAACAGTGGATCGATGCAGCCACCCGGAATAATTTGAAGCTATTGGCTGCGCGCTATGGTGTAGAAATCGCTCGACAAAAAATAAAGATGCAAGTTTCAGGACATCTCCCTAGCTTAAGCTTAATTGGTAATTATGGAAAAACCGATACTTTTAATAATGTTCCTAATTCACTTAATAAAAATGGCGGAACTTTAGGCTTAGAATTAGATATTCCGCTCTTTGCCGGCGGTGCAGTCTCTTCTAAAACCCGTCAAGCTCAATATGATTTTCAAACGGCTAGTGCTAATTTAGATAACACTTATCGACTACTGATCATTAATACCCGACAAAAATATAATGATGTTCTTGCCGATATCAGCAAAATCAAAGCTGAGCAGCAAGCCATCAAATCCGCTCAGCTTTCGCTAGATAGTACCGAAGAAAGTTATAAAGCAGGGACGCGGACTATCGTTGATGCTCTCATTGCCCAGCAAAACCTTTATGATGTAAAACGTACTGCAGCTAACTACCAGTATAATTATCTGTTGGATACATTATTATTGAAGCAAGCCGCAGGTAGTTTAAAACCAGATGATTTAATGCAAATTAATCAATGGCTCACCTAGTCTCTATCAATTTTTTACTTAAAGACCTCTAGCATGTCCATTTAAAACAAGATCATT
>DAIQAW010000070.1:0-703 GCA_036781465.1 Candidatus Aquirickettsiella sp. | reverse complement strand
GCATTTCAATCTCAGTAACAAGCCTTTCTATTTTTTCTATTTTCTGTATAGATTTTGTTTTGCCTTCTCTTTTAAAAAATCTATATTCACCTAATGTGTTCCTTTCGGAATCTTCAAGTTTATTGTTATTATTTTGATTCCCATTTTTTTGTTGTAACCGTTGTTTATAATTTTCAAAAATAAGAACCTTATTATCGGCTAATTCTGAGTTAAAAAAACCTTTTTTTAATCTATTGATTTGCTTATCGCAAATATGAATCGCTTTTTGAATTGCAACTTCTTCAGGCAACTCTCGCGCTGCTTCATTTGATGAACTCATCTCATTTGTCAATGGGTCATGCTTATGAATAATATCAAATTGCTGCCATTCTTGTTTTATAGCCTCCTTAAAATCTAGAACCAAAGAAGCAGAATCTGTCCAACGATTTAATTGGCTGAATAAACAATTTAAAATACCAAGCAAGGTCGCTGGGAGAATAAAAATAATTTTATTTATCAAATTAAAAATTCCACCATGATCATGGTGTTCGCCCTGCTTATTCCCAAATAGCGGACATATATCTGTCAATAGTTCACTTCCAGCTGCAAAAAAAACTGTTAGCCAACAAGGAAAATTAAAGAATCTATCCGATGCGACAGAAGTAAAGATTACATGAGACAAGAAGATAAATAATTTCAATACACTAAGCATTAATTTTAAAGG
>DAIQAW010000069.1:0-5827 GCA_036781465.1 Candidatus Aquirickettsiella sp. | reverse complement strand
TCTTAAAGCAGTAGAGTTTTGCCTAACCAGAAAATTAACGGTGAACATTTAAATTCGCAATTTATATTAAACCTACTAAATGAACTAATTTTTGAATTTCCTCGGTTTTTAACTCGCGACTTTGTCCTCTGCTCAAATCTTCTGGCAAGCTTACATTACCAAAGCGCACACGCAGCAAACGACTAACACTCACACCTTGCGATTCCCATAAGCGTCTAACTTCTCGATTGCGCCCTTCTTTAAGTACTACATGATACCAATGATTGGCACCCGAACCGCCACGTTCTTCGATATGCGTAAATACCGTCATACCATCCTCTAATTTCACTCCCTTTCTTAAGCGATCCAAAATTTTCTCGTCGACTTTACCTAACACACGCACGGCATATTCACGTTCAATTTCATAAGAAGGATGTGATAGGCGATGTGCTAATTCACCATCATTGGTAAAAATTAATAAACCTAAGGTATTAATATCTAAACGACCAATCATTATCCAACGTTGACCGCGTAACGGTGGTAAATGTTCAAATACTGTCGGCCGCTGCTCAGGATCCGAGCGTGCACAAATCTCGCCTTCAGGTTTATGATAAATCAATACACGTCGTTTAAAATCGGATGGTGGTATGAGCGGAATTGGCTTACCATCTATAAAAATTTTTGCGGTTAAATCAATTCTGTCGCCGAGCTTGGCAGGCTGCTGATTAATACGAATTCGACCCGCGCGGATCCAGCGTTCTATTTCGCGACGCGAACCAATACCTAAATTAGCCAGTATTTTTTGTATTTTTTCATTCATAAGAAATAAACTCGGTTAATCCTCTTATACTATGCTAAATTAAACAGTATCGCTGCTATTTTCTCTCTTGCCATCTTTTTTTCCAATAGTAATTTAAATGGTATACTTAAAAAGATACTTTTCAGGATGAAAAGTTTGATGTAGGAGTAGTATGTTAACGAGAATTTTTATTGCCGTATTATTAATACTCACTGCAGTAAGCACTTACACACAAACTCATTATACTAAAATTTATTCGCAAGTTTTGGGATCAAATCGTTTAAGTCCTTTTTGATAACGATGAATCTTTTCTGAATAATGTTGCGCATACCATTGCATATCCGCTATTTGTTGAGCGGACAATGGTTTTATTTTACCCGGAGAACCCATTACCAAAGAACCATCCGGAATATGTTGATTTTCTAATACCATAGCATTCGCTGCAATCAAACAGTGTTTACCAATCATGGCGTTATTCAATATTTTTGCGCCAATTGCGACAACTGAATAATCCCCCACCCCCCGCGCATGCACCATGGCATGATGAGCAATCGTTACATATCTACCAATTTGCATCGGCATATCCGGATCGGTATGTAACACCGCAGCATCTTGAATATTGCTATTTTCGCCAATTTCTATCATAGTATTATCAGCACGGATTACCGCTTGCGGTAAGATAATGACATGATTATGGATAATGACGGCGCCAATCACATCAGCGCTTTCAGCAATAAAAATATTTTTACCTAATAGCTTTGGATGTCGGCCTTCAAAAGAATAAAGCATTTAAATTTAATTTTGTAAAATATCAAGCGAAGTATCTTTCGTTTTGCTATCAGACAAAGAAATCTCTAAGGGATCTGTCGTTTGCGGTAAAGGAAAAGCGGGCAAATCAGCTAATTCTTTTAAACCAAAATGATCAAGAAATAATCTCGACGTTGCATAGAGATTAGGTCGTCCTGGGACTTCACGTTGCCCAACTACTTGTATCCATTCTTGTTCCAACAAGGTTTTAATAATATTTGGATTTACTGACACACCGCGTATCGCTTCAATATCCCCGCGCGTCACGGGTTGCTTATACGCAATAATACTGAGAGTTTCCAAAAAAGCACGTGAATAACGCACTGATTTTTCTGGCCAGAGCCGTTTAACCCAGGCATTAAGTGCACTAGACGTTTGAAAACAATAACCACTTGCCAGTTGCTTTAACTGAATTCCGCGATCTTGATAATCTTCGCTTAATTCCAACAGAATTTTCTTAAGATTTGATTTAGTCGGCTGTTCTTCTGAACTAAATAAATCTAATAAGCGCTCGATACTCACCGGTTCACCGGCGGCAAGAATAGCGGCCTCACATATCGATTTTAGGGTTTGATTTTCCATACCCAAACTATAGCAGCAAACTGCTCCTCATAGCGAGCAAATACTGGAGCGCGCGTCTGCAATTGCATGTCGTGTTATTATAGATTGTTATGCATTGCTCACTGACAATAACTAAGTGAAGTAACTTGATTCAACCTATTAATTCCTGTCTAATAGTAACCACTCCAGGGGTGCTTTTAAAGGCTGAGAGAATGTTCCTATTCAACCCTTATAACCTGATCAGGCTAAGACCTGCGTAGGAAGAAGTACATTGAAAACAAAAAATGGTTCAGTTAAAAACACTTCCCTCTCGAATATCAATATCAATGCATTTAACTTAGAATCACTATACCATGACGTCGATTTAATCCGCCAAACCCATCCGTTAATCCACAATATCACTAATTTAGTCGTTATGCCGACTACCGCTAATTTTTTGCTCGCATTGGGGGCTGCACCGATTATGGCGCATGCTCAAGAGGAATTAGCAGAAATTATTCAATTAGCTCAAGCCTTAGTCATCAATATCGGTACTCCTGATGAAACATGGTTGACTGCCATCAAGCAAGCCCAACTCGCTGCTTTAAAACGTAATATCCCTATCGTCTTTGACCCGGTCGGCGCCGGTGCTAGCCGGTACCGCACGCAAGCGTCTTTATCTATTATACAAAGAGGTATCGATGTGCTCCGTGGTAATGCTTCAGAAATTATGGCTTTGTTAGATACCTCCATCGTTACTAAAGGTGTCGATTCAACACAAATCAGTAGTCATGCCCTTGCATCTGCGCAAACCTTAGCTGAACAGCACCGATGTATTGTGGTCATCAGTGGCGAAATTGATTTTATCGTCAGTGCCACACAAACAATCGCTTTAAATCATGGTACACCTTTACTGACTAAAGTGATCGGTATGGGATGTTCATTAACCGCTATGATTGCCAGCTTTTTAGCAATTAATCCGGAAAGATTTAATGCTTGCGTGCATGCCATGGCTTGGATGGGATTAGTGAGCGAATATGCAGAAAAAAAATCCTCAGGACCTGGCAGTTTTTATTCTCAACTACTTGATAGCCTCTATTCAATACAAAAGGATGATTTACAAGTCTTCCTTAAATCTACGCTTTCCAAGTGAACATCTTATGTCAATCGATAATGGAGCATTAAGCAGTGTCGTTAGTATTGCAGGAACGGATCCCTCTGGCGGCGCCGGCATACAAGCAGATATCAAAGCGATTTCAGCCACAGGTAGTTATGCAGCCAGCATCATTACCATCTTAGTTGCGCAAAACACATTATCTGTCACTGCCATACAAGAAATTCCATTAGTGTTTATTCAACAGCAAATCGATGCTGTCTTTACTGATTTATCCATAGGCGCAGTTAAGCTCGGCATGCTTTATCATGAGGAGATTATCCATTTAGTTGCAGCCAATTTAAAAAAATATCAACCTCCATTTATAGTCCTTGACCCCGTCATGATTTCTCAAACCGGTCATACTTTATTAAAACCTCAAGCGATACAAGCTTTAGTCGATGTTTTATTCTCATTAGCGACATTGATTACACCCAATATTCCAGAAGCTGAAGCTATTTTAAAATTTAACATTAATGACCTTCGCAGTATGCAAGACGCTGCCACCTTACTCGCGACTCACTATAAAACTTCAGTGCTGCTTAAAGGTGGTCATTTAAAAACCATGTATTCGCCGGACATTTTTTATGATTATCCACAAAAACAAATACACTGTTTTGATAGCTTGCGCATAGACACAAAAAATACACATGGCACCGGCTGTACATTATCTGCTGCAATCGCTTCTTATTTAGCACAAGGCGAAAGTTTATTTAGTGCCATTACTCAAGCAAAACATTATTTGACAGAATGCATTTTAGCCGCAAAAAATTTAAAGCTAGGTCATGGTCAAGGTCCAGTCCATCATTTTTATTTTCTAAATAAGGTAAAATGACATGTTTAATGAACTTAAAACTTCTGTTGCAGATGTCATGCCTAAAATTTATCTGCATCCTTTTAATCAAGAGCTGGCCCATGGTACTTTAGCTATCGAAACATTTATCTTTTATTTAAATCAAGATGCTTTATATCTTACAGATTTTTCAAAAGCACTCGCACTGACTGCGACACGATTACCCTATGATCGACAAAGTGAATTATTCATTCAATTTGCCATGAATGCACTTAAAGCCGAACGTGATCTGCATAATAATATTCTAAAAAAATATGCTTCTACTACCCCTACAACCCATAAACAAAGTCCTTTTTGTTTTATGTATACCAATTATTTATTACGTATGGCAAGTACAGCTCCTGTAGAAGAAGCAGTAGCAAGTTTATTACCTTGCTTTTGGGTTTATCAACAAGTAGGGCAACGCGCCTATAATAAAAAAATTCCCAATAACCCTTATCAAGCATGGATCGATTTATATGCGAGTGATGAGTTTAACCATTCCGTGGATTTAATCATAGCCACAATCAATGAACTTGCAGAACATGCAAGCATCCCTTGTAAACAAAATATGTTAAGCGCTTTTAGATTAGCTACCTTGTGTGAATGGCAATTTTGGCAAGGTGCTTACTCACAACAAACCTGGCCAACTTAAAATAAAATATTTTTTATAAAATTATTTAAGCTTCAATTTTACTTTAAATAATAATAAAATTTAACTTATTTTATTTAATCTTAATGCTATTGTGAATACGAAATTGAACTGATATTCTTATTTTTTACTTACTATAAAGTAATACATTAATAAGACGATTTAAATAATAAATTTTATTAATAACAGAGAGGGATATTAAATGTTAGATGAATACCAAATGGACCCCGCCTTTAATAAAGATCTTGTTTTTGCCTATCAGCCTCCTCCAGAAATAGACCCTGCAACGTTACCCACTTTAGCTGAAAATTGGCTAGATGATTTGCAAAAAATTGCTTGTACAGCGAATAATAAAATACCCAGCAATTGTTTTGCTAAACACTTGGGCGAAACATCCGGGTATCGCGCCAAAATTCCCTTACTAGAACAATTGCAACTTATTTATCATCGTTTACTAGGGAATTTGGACGCAGAACTAGGCGAACTCTCAGCGGACCATCGCCATAGTTTAATTGACAAATTAACTGAAGAGATTAAAGAATGCACTGAAGGTTTTCATAACCGTGTAAACATTATTGTTGACTCTTTTCATAAACCACGTAATTTAGCCGAATTACTTTATATCGTACGCAATCGATTTGTCCATGAAATTGCTACACAATTAACTGACGAAGTTCATGCCTGGAATGCTGTAAGTGTTATTGCAGCCATTGATGGTATAGGCATAAAGCCTAATTTTCCTAATGATACCTACTCGGGTGGTTTGGCTAATACTTCAATTCGACGTGCATTACAACAAACATTTGCTAAAAAATTTACTCCCTTCAACTTACCTTGTTTCTTAATCGCTGTCTTCATTGAATTTATTCCAGAATTAGAGATTGAGAAGCATGATGAAAACGGAATCTGTTTGGAAACCCAAGAAAAAATAATTCGATTGATTAAACGTTTTTTACCTCAATATATCAACGAAAAATCTGAGAGTGTAAATAATTGGAAAAATTATTTTCAGTTATCTCGCAACGAAAAAAATCCTCTAGTTTTTAGTTTTGTTAATGTTAATTG
>DAIQAW010000068.1:0-5863 GCA_036781465.1 Candidatus Aquirickettsiella sp. | reverse complement strand
CCGATAATGAAATGGATGATTTAAGTAATAATTATGTTAATAAAACAATCGCAGTCAGTAAACCTAGTTTGAAAGCTTAATTATTAAGATAAAGAAATTTTTAAATATATTCCACTTTATCAATCTCTAGATTAACTAAACCCGCTGGAGTTTGAACATCAACACTATCGCCTTCTTCTTTACCGATGAGTGCACGGGCAATGGGGGAGGCGACCGATATTTTCGAATGTTTGATATCTGCTTCGTCTTCACCCACTATTTGATAAGTTACCTTTTCGTCATTATCAATATTAATAAGATGGATGGTTGATCCAAAAATGACTTTGCCTTGATTGTTGATTTTAGTAACATCAATGATTTGTGCAGTGGCTAATTTAGTTTCAATTTCAGTAATACGGCCTTCGATAAAACCTTGTATTTCTTTCGCGGCATGATATTCGGCATTTTCTTTGAGATCCCCGTGCGCACGCGCTTCAGCAATAGCCGCAATGACTTGTGGTCGTTTCAAGGTTTTTAATTGGTGGAGTTCTTCCTTTAAATGTTCAGCACCGCTGATAGTCATAGGAACTTTTTTCATGATTTCTCTCTAGCTTGCTTATTAGATCTTTCTTCAGCGTCCATACTGAGTCATTGATTATCCGATGATACCTTTTTTAATCCAATTTTTCGAGTTTCAGTTTTGTTTACTGAAAAATTTCCTGACACTTTCAAACCATAAACGGGCTTTAGGGTAGTGATTACCCTTTTGTAATTCTTTTTCAAGCGTATTGACCAGTTCTTTTTGTGCTTTGTTCAGATTAACCGGTGTTTCTACAAAAACACGACAAAGAAGATCGCCTGTTGCACCTGGGCGCCCAGGAACTCCCTTGCCCCGTAAACGTAATACTTTTCCGCTTTGGGTTTCAGGTGGTATATGTAAGTTTACTACACCCGTTAAAGTGGGAATTTGTATATCGCCACCTAATAGCGCAAGCGTCAAGTTAATAGGAACATCGCAATATAAGTGATTGCCTTCCCGTCTAAATAAAGGATGTGGTTTTAGATGAATTTGTACATAGAGATCACCCGCAGAGGCACCACGACTACCCGCTTCTCCTTCGCCGGCTAAACGAATGCGATTGCCTTCGTCTATACCGGCTGGAATTTTCACGGATAAAGTTTTAGTTTCTTGAATTTGACCTTGACCGCGACACTCTGGACAAGGATCAGTAATAATACGACCTTCACCGTGACATTCAGGACAGGTTTGTTGAATGGTGAAAAAACCTTGTTGAATGCGAACTTGTCCTTGCCCTTCACAGGTTTTGCAAATAACGGGTTTAGTACCTTTACGTGCCCCCGATCCTTGGCAGCTTTTACAGGTCACAAGACGTGGAATACGAATTTGTACGGTTGTACCGTGAATCGCGGATTCTAGATCCAATTCCAAGGTATAACGTAAATCGGCACCACGTTGTGCACGCTGGCTTTGTTGTGGACCACCACGATTCCCAAAAATATTACCGAAGACATCACCGATATCACCAAAAACATCATTAAAGTTAAATCCATGTGCTCCTTGTGCGCCACCCATGCCGGCAGCATCTACCCCAGCATGACCAAATTGATTATAAGCGGCACGCTTATTAGGGTCTGATAAAACTTCGTAGGCTTCACTGATTTCTTTGAATTTTTCTTCAGCTTCTTTTGCTGATTTACCTGCAGCAGAATGATGTTTATCAGGATGATATTTCATCGCTAACTTGCGATAAGCTTTTTTTAGTTCGTTCTCATCTGCGTTGCGTGACACGCCCAGTGTTTCATAATAATCAGTTTTTTTTGCCATAAATAGAGAACCAAAGATAGAAAACCCCTTGCGAGTAAATTACATAACAAGGGATTTTGAGATTTTTAATTTTTAATGGATAGATGTTACGATCTAGTGACTAGCCGCAATCTCCAGTCAGTCACTAGAAGACGAATGCTTATTCTTTGTCCTTATCGTTATCTTTTTTATCCTTGTCTTTATCTTTCACTTCTTCGAATACCGCATCAACAACGTCATCTTTGTTGTCTTTAGCACTTTCCTGAGTAGTTTCCGTTTGACTTCCGGCATCGGTCGCTCCAGCTTCTGGTTGTGCGTAAAGGCGATCAGACATTTTGCTAGAAATCTCGGTGAGCTCTTTAAGCTTAGATTCAATCTCTTCTTTATCAGTGCCTTTCAGAGCTTCTTTTAATGAATTTATAGAGCTTTCTAATTGAGCTTTTTCGTCCGCACTGATTTTATCACCGACATCAGATAATGCTTTGCTTGTGGTATGGACTAAACTATCCGCTTGATTACGGATCTGGATAAGTTCATGGAATTTACGATCATCATCAGCGTGTACTTCAGCATCTTTGATCATTTGTTGAATTTCTGCTTCAGATAATCCACTACCGGATTTAATTACAATCTTTTGTTCTTTTCCGGTGGTTTTATTTTTAGCGGATACGTTGATAATACCATTTGCATCAATGTCAAAAGCTACTTCAATCTGTGGTGTACCACGTGGACCAGGTGGAATGTCAGTGAGATCAAAACGACCTAATGTTTTATTCGCCGAAGCCATTTCACGTTCTCCTTGCAGTACATGAATCGTAACGGCAGGTTGGTTATCTTCAGCAGTTGAAAACACTTGGCTTTTCTTTGTGGGTATGGTGGTGTTCCTGTCGATCAATTTAGTCATTACTCCACCTAGGGTTTCTATTCCTAGTGAAAGTGGGGTTACATCGAGTAATAAGACATCTTTGACATCACCGGCTAATACACCTCCTTGAATAGCAGCACCGATAGCGACAGCTTCATCTGGGTTGACATTATGACGCGCATCTTTGCCGAAATAATTTCTAACGACTTCTTGTACTTTAGGCATACGCGTTTGTCCACCAACCAAGATAACTTGTGATATCTCATTGAGAGAAATCTTGGCATCTTTAATCGCATTTTTGCAAGGATCAATTGTACGTTGAATCAAGTCTTCTACCAATGACTCAAGTTTGGCGCGCGTTAATTTAATGTTTAAATGTTTTGGACCATTACTGTCCGCTGTGATAAAAGGAAGATTGATGTCGGTTTCTTGAGCTGAAGAAAGTTCAATTTTCGCTTTTTCAGCGGCTTCTTTTAAACGCTGTAACGCGAGTGGATCGTTATGCAAATCAATACCTTGATCCTTTTTAAATTCATCGGCTAAATAATTGATGATACGTAAGTCGAAATCTTCACCACCGAGAAAGGTATCACCATTGGTAGCGAGCACTTCAAATTGATGTTCACCCTCTATTTCAGCGATTTCAATGATAGAAATATCGAAAGTACCTCCTCCTAAATCATAAACAGCAATCTTTGCATCTCCGCGGTTTTTATCGAGTCCATAGGCAAGTGCAGCAGCGGTGGGTTCATTGATAATCCGTTTAACTTCAAGACCTGCAATGCGACCTGCATCTTTAGTAGCTTGGCGTTGTGAGTCATTGAAGTAGGCGGGGACTGTAATAACCGCTTCCTTAACTTTATATCCTAAGTAGGCTTCAGCATCACTTTTTAATTTTCTTAAGATTTGTGCCGAAACTTCTTGAGGCGATATTTCTTTAGAAGCAACTTTTACTTTCTTACCTTCTTTAGTAGCTTCTGTATAAACTTCTATCCAAGCATCACCATTGGTAGCGCGAACGATTCCGTAAGGTACCATTTTGATGTCTTTTTTTACCTCTGAATCTTCAAATTTCCGACCTATCAAACGTTTTGCTGCATAAACAGTTTCAGTAGGTTTAGTGACAGATTGGCGTTTTGCTGCTTCGCCCACTTTAATCTCTTTAATTTCTTTGCCCTCTTCAAGGTCAAAACTAACAATAGAGGGGGTAGTTCGCCGTCCTTCTTTGTTCTCAATTACCGTGGGTTTACCGCCTTCTATAATAGCCATACAAGAGTTGGTAGTACCTAAATCGATGCCGATTATGGTGTTTCTTGGTGGTTGTGCACTTGCCATAAATTTCTCCGCGTTAAACTAATTCTTTACTAAAATTAATGAAGTTGAAAATGATTGAATTGATTGAAAATTAACAACTCTTATTAAAATTGGGTTGGTGGGTTTGTTTTTCAAGATGCATAATCATGAAGTTTTTTCTTTAGCTTTAGCAACCACAACTAAAGCAGGCCGTATGAGTCTTTCATGAAGTAAGTAGCCCTTTTGAAGTACCCTTATAATAGTGTTAGGGGTTTCATTGCTTTCTTCAGCAAGCATTGCTTCATGAAAATGAGAGTCAAAAGGCTGGCCAGTAGGCTCTATCGTTTTGACACCATTTTTTTCTAATAGGCTTTGTAATTGTTTGAGTGTAAGTTGGATCCCTGATAAAGCGGCATCCTGCTCTTCAGACTTAGCATGAAAGAGGGCTGTTTCTAAACTATCTTTTACTGGCAGTAATTCTTTAATAAATTTTTCCAATGAAAATTTATAGGCATTTTCAATGTCACGTTTAGTACGGCGTTGAATATTGTCCATTTCAGCCAATTGGTAAATTTTTTGTTCCTCAAGTTTAGCAAGTTGGCTTTTAGAATCATCAAGTTGTTTTTCCGTCGCCAGTAACTGTGCTTCTAGGGTTTCATAAGAAGGATGAGTTAATTGTTTCTCCTGATCGGGTTTTTCCTTTTCTGCAGGAGATGTTTTTTCCTCATTAGAAGACTTAGAAGTATCTTGCTTTGCTGCAATATTGAGCTTTTCCCAAGTGGATTTTTTAGATGGTTTTTTTTCAGTCATTTCTGACAGGCTCCCATTTTTTAAAGAAAGAGATAACTACTCTATATTAGGATAGAGGTACATGCATAAATAATGGAGACTCGAATGCTTGGATTCAAGAGTTTGGGCTCTTGTGGGATAAAAAATTTAATCCGGTCTAATATACTAGTATTCGGGTTGACTAGCTGAATAGTTTCGACCAGGATATCGCCAATCTTTAAAAATGTATGAATAAAGTTATGAGCAAAATTTTTACAACCATTGGTTTGATCGGCAGACAAGGAATGAAGGATGTCAGTGATACACTCATCGCTGTATTAGATTATTTGCAATCACATCAATATGAAGTTTTGGTGGAAGAAGAAACTGCACGTAATTTTAAAAATCGCCAATTTATTTCATGCAAACGCGACGAATTAGCACAAAAAGTTGATTTGCTGATTGTAGTAGGAGGTGATGGGAGTCTTATCAATGCAGCACATAGTGCCGTAAAACATAATACACCAGTGTTAGGAGTCAATCGTGGTCGTCTCGGTTTTCTTACTGATATTCATCCCCAAGATTTAGAAAAAAAGATGGGTGAAGTATTAAATGGCAATTACGAAGAGGAAAGCCGTTTTTTATTAAATACCACGATAGCTATGCAATTAGATCAGCAGCAAGCAGGGATTGCTTTAAATGAAGTTGTATTAATGCCAGGCAATGTGGCGCGCATGATCGAGTTTTCTATTATGATTGATGACCAATTTGTTTGTGCTCAGCAAGCGGATGGTTTAATAGTAGCAACACCAACCGGTTCAACCGCTTATGCTTTATCGGGTGGCGGGCCGATTTTATACCCACAACTTGAAGCTATTGTACTTGTCCCGATGTTTCCACATACGCTAAGCGCAAGACCAATTGTTGTTTCGTCAAAAAGTCGTATTGTAATTCATGTTGATACACACAGTACGGCTGCACCTTGGTTAAGCTGCGATGGTCAAGAGAGAATTTCAGTACCTATAGGTGCTAACATTAGCATTCAAAAGAACGCTAAATCACTCAAATTAATTCATCCTTTAGATTATAATTATTATGAAACATTACGTACCAAGTTACATTGGCATAAACAT
>DAIQAW010000067.1:0-5947 GCA_036781465.1 Candidatus Aquirickettsiella sp. | reverse complement strand
CTTACAAAAAATGCAATGATATAACATAAAGGTAATACAAAAAGCGCTTTCTGATAATCTACTATACCATAAAAAGGGGTACCATTATGCATAATGCCCTTCCAATTGACATAAAGCAAAACTCCTATTAAGGGTTGAAACAAAGCTCCTCCCGCGACAACGGCCGTATTATTAAAACCAATAGCTGTCCCGACTACGCAAGAAGTATTGTTATCTTTGACAACTCCAAAGGCTAATGATTGTCCTGATGCAGCTAAGCCAAAGATAAATAAAATAAAGTATAGCCAAAATAATGGGAGTACCGGATAATATATAATTATCGTAAGGCTGATTACTCCTAATAAAGCAGAAAAGCTAAGTGGTTTTGATCGCGAATTGATTTTGTCTGAGAACCAACCCACTAAGGGGCTACCTAAGCCGATACCTAGCCAAATCATTGCACTCGCTTCAGAAGCAGCTTCTGTAGTAAGACCATAGCTGGCTACAAGAAAAGGTATGCCCCACAAAGCTGCAAATGCAGTAACAGGCGCCCATATAGAAAAAGAATATAAGGCAATTAGCCAAGTTTGTTTATTGCTACATACTTGTTGCAGGCGTTTCAATTCCCCTTTTTTGGGTGGGGATTGAAATTTATGCCCTTTTGATACAGCTTCTGGACTATCTCTTACTACTGTCCATACTAATAGTGCTAATAAACAACCAACGATAGCCAAGGAGATAACAGTTGATCGCCAACTCCAATGATTAATTGCTGTTACTAAAGGAACTTGACCTGCGATTGCTCCAACTGAGCTCATCAACTGAACGAGTCCGGTAAGTAAGGCAAAATATTGAGGTGGGAACCAACGTGAGACAAGGAGTAAAGCGCCGATAAACGAAAAAGAAGATCCTATGCCCATTAAGAACCTGCCAAACGAAGCCATAACCGCATTTGGTGTTATACCAAACAGAAATGCTCCAAGAGCACATATTAAAATAGCTAAGGTTATTAAACGTCGTGGACCAAAGCGATCAAAGAGAAGACCGGCGGGTAATTGCATGGGTGTGTAAGAATAATAGTAAAAAGCAGCCATAGTACCTAAGCTTGCTGCATTAAGACCTAAATCACACATCAATTCGTTAGTCATAACTGCAGGAGATACTTGTAAAGTATACTCATACATATAAAACATGGCAGCAAGTATACAAATGACAGAAGCGAGAAGTAATTGTTTTTTAGTAGTTAAAGAGTGTGACACATCTTGTGACATTATCGCTTCATTATTGTACATTATTTACCTCTTAGATCATGTTCCTCATGACCTTATTGTTGATAGCTTTTTTTAAAAGATCAAGTTAACGTTATTATGCAATGCTCTAACGCCATACACTAAAGGTTTAGCAGAAAACAATAAGTGATTGAGATTTTGATTGCAAGCGCATAATTTTCAGACTAATGATAAAGATTGATCCTAAAAAATACTTTGTTATACTTGGGTGGCTATTGCCGGGATGGCGGAATTGGTAGACGCGCCGGACTCAAAATCCGGTGATGGTGACATCGTGTGGGTTCGAGTCCCACTCTCGGTACCAGTAAAAATAAAGATTATTTAGTTTGAATAAGAACGATTGCAGTTGCCGCAATTCCTTCTTGGCGCCCAAGAAAACCTAGTTTTTCTGTGGTAGTTGCTTTTACATTGATCTGGTCCAGATCAATTTTCATATCTTGCGCTAAATTAAAACGCATCGCTGCAAAATAGCTTTTAAGCTTGGGTGCTTCTGCGATGATAGTAATATCTGCATTATTAATGGAGTAATTTTTTTCATCCAACATTTGGACGGTTGTTTGTAGGAATTGCCGACTATCTTTATTTTTCCAATGCTCGTCAGTGTCAGGAAAATGTAGACCTATATCACCCAAAGCACATGCCCCTAAGAGCGCATCAACTAGAGCATGAATAACGACATCACCATCTGAATGTGCTTTAAGACTCATTCGATATGGAATTTTGACACCTCCTAAGATTATGTGGTCTCCTATTTCAAAAGCATGTACATCGTGCCCATAACCTACGCGAAAATTAGTGTTCATAGCTTCCTCTTTTTTATATGCATTTTTTTGCTTAACGAGATAACTATTAGTATCGTATCATGTTGAGCAAATGTTTTTCAGCCCAAGCTTGAGGGCATGAGGAATTATCATTCTAACTAAAACTAGGTGGGATATTAAAGCAGATGCTATGATTAACGAGCAGATTTTAGCCGGAAGGGTTTATGATAGAGATGACAAATTATTTTACAAATTACTTTTTAGTGGCTATGCCCATTTTAACCGATGCTTATTTCAATCGTTCCGTTGTATATATATGTGAGCATACTGAAAAAGGGGCAGTAGGTATTATAATTAACCAACCCTTACAATCCTTGCGAGTTAATCTTTCAGAAATATTGCAAGACATCACGAATAGCAAGATAGAAGCAACTAAAAGCACTGTAGGAGCAGATTTCCCAATCCTATGTGGAGGGCCTGTTCATCCTGAACGTGGTTTTGTGATACATGCACCTATGGGGGAATGGCAATCAAGTCTTAAAATGAGCCGTGAAATTTCCGTAACTACTTCTAAAGATATTTTATTAGCGATTGCTAAACAACAAGGACCGGATAAGTTTATTTTCTCATTAGGTTATGCAAATTGGATAGCTGGTCAAATGGAGCAAGAAATTATTAATAATTTTTGGTTAACTTTGCCTGCCAGTCCTAATATATTGTTTGATATTCCTTTCGAGCAACGATGGTTAAAGGCTATGAATTATTTAGGTGTTGATGTTACTAAACTAGTTTATATGGGTGGTCATGCCTGAATTTAAGACTGTAATAGGATTTGATTTTGGCTCTAAGTATATTGGTGTGGCAATAGGACAAACATCACCTTCATTAGCGCAGCCTTTGACTAGTTTAACCGTGAAAAAAGGTGAGCTTCCATGGAAAGAAATTGAGCAATTATTACAGATTTGGTCACCAGAAGTATTAGTAGTAGGTATTCCATTAAATATGGATGGCTCAGAGCAACCGATAACGTATTTAGCGCGAGATTTTTTAATAGAATTAAAAAATCGTTTTCAATTACCAGTTTTTTCGGTTGATGAGAGATTGACCACCGTTGAAGCACGGTCACGCCTTTTTGCTGTTGGAGGATATAAGGCTTTAAAAAAAAAATCTATCGATAGTCTTGCAGCTCAATTAATCGTTGAAATGTGGTTAGAGAACAGATGAGTAAAGTACTTTTTAAGTCAACTTCTGTCGTTGCGTCCATGACCTTGGTTTCTCGAATCTTAGGTTTTGTTCGCGATATGGTGGCGGCTAGAATTTTTGGTGCAACGGCGGCTGTGGACGCCTTTTATATCGCGTTTAAAATTCCTAATTTCATGCGGGGGTTATTTGCTGAAGGATCTTTCTCTTCAGCTTTTATTCCCACCTTATCTGAATATAAACAAACTCGTTCACAACAAGAA
Source organism: Candidatus Aquirickettsiella sp. (assembly GCA_036781465.1). GTDB lineage: Bacteria > Pseudomonadota > Gammaproteobacteria > Diplorickettsiales > Diplorickettsiaceae > Aquirickettsiella. The sequence goes on along the minus strand of DAIQAW010000067.1, from coordinate 2,455 downwards.
GTGCAACAATTTGTGGCATATATAGCCGGTACATTAGGGTTGATTTTATTAGGGGTTTGTATTCTAGGTGTTCTAGGAAGTAAGGGTTTAGTTAGTTTATTTTCCCCAGGCTTAGATCCTTATCGTTTCCAATTAGCAATAGAGATGTTAAGGATAACATTTCCTTATTTAATGTTGATCTCGCTAACCGCTTTAGTCGGCGCGACTTTAAATTGCTACGGACAATTTTGGGTTCCTGCTTTTACGCCTGCATTACTAAATATCTCATTAATTTTTACTGCCTTTGGTGTGACGCAGTTTTTTCAAGTTCCTGTTGAAGCCCAGGCTTGGGGTGTATTGCTAGCAGGATTTCTACAATTAAGTTTTCAATTACCTTTTTTGAATCGATTAAAGTTATTACAAAAACCAAAATTTAAATGGCGTGATCCTGGCGTACAAAAAGTATTAAAACTTATGTTGCCGGCATTATTCGGATCATCTATAGGGCAAATCAGTTTATTGCTGAATACAATTTTTGCTTCTTTTTTAGTGGCTGGCAGTGTGACTTGGCTTTATTACTCGGATAGGCTTGCTTATTTCCCATTAGGTGTATTTGGGGTGGCTTTAATGACGGTAATTTTACCGCATCTTTCTCGACAACATGCGGCGAAATCTTCAGAATTGTTTGCCAGTACCTTAAATTGGGGGTTGCGTTGTAATTTATTGATCGGTATTCCTGCTTCATTAACTATGTTGGTATTATCGGGACCGCTAATTGTTACGCTTTTTCATTATGGAAAATTTACTATCCATGATGTTTTTATGACTCAACGCAGTGTGATTGCATATTCTGTGGGTTTACAAGCTTTTATGCTGATAAAGATATTAGCAGCCGCTTTTTATGCACAGCAAAATATAAGAACGCCGGTGAGAATAGGCATTATTGCCCTAATTGCGAATATGATTTTTAATGCCTTATTAATCTTTCCTCTAAAACATGCTGGTTTAGCTTTAGCAAGCTCGTTATCTGCTTGGTTGAATGCTGGGCTATTATTATGGGGTTTGCAAAGTCGTCGGGTTTTTCAATGGCAATCCGGTTGGTTAAAGTTTGTATTACGGTTGTTATTAGCAAATAGCGCATTGTGTTTATTTTTGTATTGGGCAGCAGCAGCTACTCCGATTTGGATAAATTGGGATTGGCAGCAACGTTTTTCACATATTTTCTTGTTAGGTATCACTGCAATTATTATTTATATTGTTATGTTATGGATTAGCGGTTTGCGCTATCATGATTTAAAAGCCCAGTCATGACAGAGCTCATTTGCAATATTCATAATATAAAAACCAAACATAAAGGATGCGTCGCGACTATTGGTAATTTTGATGGTTTACATCAAGGGCATCAAAAACTTATTCAATCTTTGATTAAACTCGGCAAACAACTTAATCTACCTACTTGCGTGATTCTTTTTGAGCCTCATCCCCAAGAATTTTTCTATGCAGAAAAAGCCCCGGCTCGTTTAATGCGACTCCGAGAAAAAATTAAATTGTTACAATTTTTAGCAATTGATCGAATCCTTTGCTTAGGTTTTAATAAACATTTAGCAGAATGCAGCGCAGAAGAATTTGTTAAAAAAATTTTAGTCGACAAATTAGGGATTAAAGGCTTAATAGTTGGGGATGATTTTCGTTTTGGTAAGGGACGTCAAGGAGATTTCTCTTTATTGAAAAAATTAGGTCAGGAATATGGTTTTAAGGTTTTTTCTACTCCAACTGTATTATTTAAAAATGAGCGCATAGGTAGCTCGCGCGTAAGAAATGCTGTCAAACAAAGTGATTTTAAATTAGCTACATTATTACTAGGACATCCCTTTAGACTCAGTGGTCGCGTTATTTATGGTGACCAACGCGGTCGTTTACTTGGTTTTCCAACAGCGAATGTTGGATTGCATCGTAAGGTAATTCCTTTACAAGGTGTGTTTGTGGTAAATGTCTATGGCTTAGCAGCGACAGCATTACCAGGTGTTGCTAATTGCGGAAAACGTCCAACTATAAGTGGCTTGAAAAATTTATTGGAAGTTCATCTATTTGACTTTGATCAAAATATCTACGGTCAATTTATTGAAATAGAATTTTTAAAAAAAATACGCGATGAAAAAAAATTTGATAGCTTAGAAGCGCTCAAACAACAAATTGCTAAGGACGTGATTGCAGCTAAAAATTATTTTGTAGACCAAAAAAATAGCTGCGAATAGTATAAAAAAGGACACGTTGTGCATTAAAAATCAGAGTTTCCGACTTTAGGTAGCTTGCCAAAATAAAAGAACAGATAATTCTTCATCGGCAATAACTAAAACAAAAATATCAATTTTATCTTTTCCCTAATATCAATTAGTCCGGTTTATGGTGATATAGACGGATTTATCGACAGAAAAAAATAAATTAAAAATCCATTTTGCAATCAGCACATAATCTA
>DAIQAW010000066.1:0-6081 GCA_036781465.1 Candidatus Aquirickettsiella sp. | reverse complement strand
CTATTGATGAAACCAATCAAATTTCTGAGCTAACTATGGTAGACGCTAATTTTTCAGAAGATATTAATCAACCCATTAATGACATAGATATGTCTGTCGAGGCAGATCATTTAAGTAGAATTGATTTGACTCCTAAACAAATAGTGCAAGAACTTGATCGATTTATTATAGGGCAAAATGAAGCCAAGAGAGCTATTGCAATTGCTTTGCGCAATCGTAAACGCCGTATGTTACTTGATCTAGAGTTAAGAGAAGAAGTGACCCCAAAAAATATACTGATGATTGGTCCCTCCGGAGTAGGTAAGACTGAGATTGGACGACGTGCGGCTAAAATTACGGGCTGTCCTTTTTTAAAAATAGAAGCTACTAAATTCACTGAAGTAGGTTACATAGGACGAGATGTAGATTCTATTCCTAGAGATTTAGTGGATTCCGCATTTAAATTTTTACGTGAAGAGGAAATTACACGTCTTCATCCTCAAGTCCTGGAGGCGGCAGAAAGCAAAATTATTGATAGTTTTGTTCCTCCAGTGCGTTTAACAAAAGATGAAGCGGCAGATAAGCTTAAAAATAAAGAAAAGTCTATTGCGAGGAATGTTTTTCGCAAGCAATTACGAGCAGGACTTTTAGATGATAAAGAAATAGATGTAGAGTTAGCGGCTTTACCAGCCGGGGTAGAGATTATGGGCCCCCCTGGGATGGAAGATATGACTAATCAATTGCAAAATATGCTGCAGAATATTGGTACAGCACGTACTCGTACTCGCCGTATGAAAGTAAAAGATGCATTAGCAGTTATTCAAAAAGAAGAAGCAGGGAAGTTACTTGATGAAGAAGATTTGAAGCGTAAAGCAATTGAATGGGTAGAGCAATATGGAATAGTATTTATCGATGAAATTGATAAAGTATGCCGTCGTGGTGAAATGAGTGGTGCAGATGTTTCACGTGAGGGAGTTCAGCGAGATTTGTTGCCTTTAATTGAAGGCTGTACTGTTTCCACAAAATATGGGATGGTTCGAACAGATCATATTTTATTTATTGCTGCAGGTGCTTTTCATTTATCTAAACCATCGGATTTAGTTCCAGAATTACAAGGTCGCTTGCCAATTCGGGTGGAGCTAAAGGCATTAACAGCAAAAGATTTTGAACGTATTTTAGTGGAGCCTCAAGCATCTTTAATCGTTCAATATCAGGCTTTACTGGGTACTGAAGAATTAGAATTAAATTTTGATAAGCTTGCTATTCAGCGTATCGCTGAAATTGCTTATGATCTGAATGAAAAAACTGAGAATATTGGCGCACGACGTTTATATACCGTGATGGAAAGATTGTTGGAGGAGATATCGTTTGAAGCGACAGATTATACCGATAAAAACGTAAATATCGATGTTAATTATGTTGATAAACATCTAACCCCATTAGCGCAAGATCAAGATACCAGTCATTTTATTTTATAATATGGTTCCCATTCCTAGCGATATAAAACTTCTACAGAAGACTCGAATATTAGAAATACTATTTGACAATGGTGAAAAATTTAGATTGCCTTGTGAATACCTAAGAGTTTTTTCGCCCTCTGCGGAAGTTAAAGGGCATGGGTATAGCGAGGGAAAATTAGTCACTAACAAAAAAAATGTTAATATCATCAACATAGAGTCAATTGGTCATTACGCTATCAGATTGATTTTTGATGATAACCATCAATCAGGAATCTATAGCTGGGAAACACTCTATGATTTATCTAAGCATCACGCTAAATTTTGGGGACATTATTTGCAACGTCTAGAATCAGTGGGCGCAAGTCGAGAATAGTATTTTTTTAAAAGTTATTCACTTAAAATTGTAACTTTGGCAAAGCGTCTTTTCCCAACTTGGTAAATATGGCTGGTACCAGGTTTAATTAACAGTTTCTTATCTTCAATTTTTTGTGAGTCAATTTTAACTGCGCCGGCCTCAATTGAACGCAGTGCCTCTGAGGTGCTTGCCACTAATCCTGCTTGCTTTAATAAGTGGGCAATCGATAAATCCCCTCCAGGAATGGTAATATTCAGTTCTTTAATTTGTGAGGGAATGGCGCCATCTCTAAATCGGTGTTGAAATTCCTGGAATGCTTTTTCAGCATCTGCTTTAGTGTGAAAACGTTCAATAATTTCTAAGGCTAACTCTATTTTAAAATCGCGTGGGTTGGCTAAACCTTGTGTAGCTTCTTGTTGCATGGATTTAATATCACGTAAGGATTTTTTGAATGATAGTAACTCAAAGTAACGCCACATCAACTCGTCAGAAATCGACATAATTTTTCCGAACATATTGTTTGCCGGTTCATCGATAGCAATATAATTATTGAGTGATTTAGACATTTTTTGTATACCGTCTAAACCTTCTAATAAAGGCATGGTTAAAATTATTTGCGGTGTTTGTTTGCAATGTTTCTGTAACTCTCTTCCCAACAATAAATTAAACTTTTGATCGTTACCACCACATTCGAGATCGGTTTTTAATACAACAGAATCGTAGCCCTGAAGTAAAGGATACAGGAATTCATGTATTGCAATAGGTTGATGCTGACGATACCGTTGATGAAAGTCATCTCTTTCTAGCATTCTAGCTACAGTATAAGACGATGCTAATTTAATTAGGTCAGTAACTGATAATTTTCCTAACCATTCAGAGTTAAAGCGCAAGTTGGTTTTTTTTAGATCTAATATTTTACTAAATTGTTGTTGATAGGTTTTGGTATTGGCCATAACTTGATCGACACTTAAGGGTGGGCGGGTTGCATTTTTACCTGATGGGTCACCAATGAGTGCTGTAAAATCACCAATAATAATGTCAATTTCATGACCTAAATCTTGTAATTGACGTAGTTTATTGATGAGCACAGTATGACCGAGATGTAGATCCGGAGCTGTTGGATCAAAACCTGCCTTAATACGTAAAGGTCTATTTTCTTTTATTTTATTTTTCAATTCATCAACAACAAGTATTTCGGTACTTCCTCGTTGGAAGGTTTCAAAAGTATTATCATTCATGTTATTTACCCGTTATAGCCAAAGCCAAAGCATATAATTTATTTTTTTTCTCATGCGTTATTTTAGCAGCTATGGAAGTTGCTTGCTTAATCGGTAATTCGTCTAATAAAATTCCTAATATTCGTTGCTTGTCAATTTCATATGGGTTTAGATATGCAGCCCCTTCAACAATAACCACAAATTCTCCTTTTTGTTGATTTTTATCTGAATTTAACCAAATTTTTAATGGTCCTAAATTATCGCCATGGATGGTTTCAAAAGTTTTTGTTAATTCTCTAGCTAAAACTACATAACGTTTCGCTCCAAATACAATCAACATATCATCTATTAGCTCTAGAATACGGTGTGGCGCTTCATAGAAAATAATTGTTCGTGTTTCATGTAAAAATTCTAGTAACTTTTTTTGTCGAGCAGTACTTTTTCCGGGTAAAAATCCCTCAAAAATAAATCTATCACACGTTAAGCCCGAAGCACATAATGCAGTTATTAAAGCACAAGGACCAGGGATAGGGATAACTGGAATTCCATGTTGACGTGCTAATTTTACTAAACGATAACCTGGATCATTAATGAGAGGTGTTCCTGCATCACTAATCAAGGCGATAGATTGATTTTTTTTAAGGCAATCTAAAAGAAGTTTGCTAGTAGCTGCTTCATTATGTTCATGTAATGAAATTAATGATGTAGTAATACCAAAATGCTTAAGTAATTTTTGACTATGGCGGGTATCTTCGGCGGCAATTTGATTAACATTTTGTAGAGTTTCTATGGCTCTAGGGCTAAAGTCATCTAAATTACCTATAGGCGTAGCTACTACATAAAGGCTTGGAATTTTTGGCATAAACTTTTCGCATTAAAATATGAGATGGGTATAATGGCATAGCGTTTTATTCTGCGCAAAATTCAGAGGTTAATTTTAAAATGTTCAAAAAAATGAAACAACAAAAATTAGGGTTGTGGATGTTAACTGCTCTAGTTACAGGTAATATGATAGGGTCAGGAATTTTCTTATTACCAGCTTCCTTGGCAGCCTATGGCAGTATTAGTTTGCTTTCTTGGATCGCTACAGCAGTAGGCGCTTTGTTAATAGCATTAGTATTTGCTAAGCTAGCTAATGTAATGCCTCTCATTGGAGGACCTTATGCCTATTGCCGAGAAGCATTTGGTGATTTTGTTGGATTCCAGATGGCTTATAATTATTGGATTGCACTATGGGTAGGTAATGCAGCAATAGTTGTTGCTTTGACAGGCTACTTAAGTTTTTTTTGGCCTCTGTTGGCTAAAAATGCCCTATGGTCTTGTTTTGTTAGTATTGGTTTGGTGTGGTTAATGACTTTTATCAATGTTCTAGGTGTTCGGCATGCGGGCATTTTTCAGTTATTGACAACTATTTTAAAATTGATTCCTTTATTACTTATTGCTTTAGTAGGGATTTTTTATATTCATCCTCATTTTTTGAGTGCATTTAATTTATCCGGAAAATCTAATTTAAGTGCGTTTAGCGGCGCAGCAACTTTAACTTTATGGTCTTTTATCGGCCTAGAATCTGCTTCGGTTCCCGCGGGTCATGTAGATAACCCTAATCGTAATATTCCCAAAGCGACTATTCTGGGAGTAATCATAGCAACAATCGTTTATTTATTGAGTAGTATCGCGGTAATGGGTGTTATGCCGTTAACTGAACTTGCACATTCTAATGCTCCTTATGCTGATGCTGCACACATCATGTTTGGGCCGATAGGGAGTTTTTTAGTTGCCATTGGGGCAGTCATTTCTTGTGTAGGTGCTTTAAATGGCTGGATTTTACTTCAAGGTCAAATTCCATTAGCGGCCGCTCAGGATAAACTTTTTCCAAGTATTTTTTTAAAAAAATCAGAAAATGGAACACCTATTGCGGGTTTGGTTATTTCTAGCATTCTAATTTCCTTCCTCTTATTGATGACCTTGAATCATAGTTTGGTTAAACAATTTACAATTATTATTTTACTAGCAACTTTAGCTTCGCTGATTCCTTATTTTTTAACTACGATGTCTGAGTTGGTTATCTTTTTTAAATATCCTGGACTATTTAAAAAAGGTAGAAAATTATTTGGTTCGGTAGTTATTGCAATTTTAGCGGGAATCTACTCTTTTTGGGTTATTATAGGTTCGGGGAAAGAGACTGTATTTTATGGGACATTATTATTACTTAGTAGTGCGCCAGTTTATGTTTGGATGAAATGGAGCGGCTATGCAAAAGGCATTATAAGCATAACCGAGCAACCTTCACCTTTACCCTGAGGATATAGTTTGTACAAACTATTTGTTTTTTTTGTGGTTTTATTGGGTGGTTTTTATTCTCCAGCTTTTGCTGCGCTTAATGAATCTCCTGCAATAAATTTGACTCAGCAACAATTGGTTGCTGAGAAGACGCGCAGTGAATTATTAAAAAGAAAACTGCAGGGTTTACGTAATGAGCAGAAAGTTGCCTCACCTGTCGTTAGCAAACAATCTCTAGCGCATCTGAATTTATTGATTGCTATGGCAAAAGCTGATTTAGAAAGTATTAACTTAAGTCTAAAAACCACTCAACAATCTACTGATTTGATTCAAGATTCCATTCGAAATGCCATTGATCAATGGGAAATTTCGACACCAGGCTTATCTATTTCTCAAGAAGTTCAGCAACAACAGGCACAACTGCAGCAAACTTTGCAAGAACGACGAAATTTATTTAACTTACAGCAAAAGCGCGTTAAGGTTTTACAAAATTCGCGCGATGTTGTGCAACAAACAATTAATTTTGCTGAAGAATGGCGTCAAAATTTACAAAGAAATTATCAATTACAACAGCAAACTCAACGCCAAGAATCTTTAGATATATTAACTCTACGCCTTCAACAAGATCAGCAGAATTGGATACAGCGTCTAAACCAATGGAGCGAAGAACTAAAAAAAGCTGAAATAACCGGTTTTATCAATAATAACTCTTATGATCAAATAGAATTTAAAATATTTGAAGCAGAAGAAAAAAGTAATTTACTCGAAACAGAACTAAACACTGCTAGAA
>DAIQAW010000065.1:0-6111 GCA_036781465.1 Candidatus Aquirickettsiella sp. | reverse complement strand
GTTAAATACAAGGTTTTGCTGATATACAAATTAATAGAAATTAAATCGATAATTATCCATAAAACCCAATGCTGTAAATATTTTTTGCTCATCATCCATTGAGCAATCAAGCTTAAGACAGTAATCGTGGCATCGGCATAAATAGTTGTAGAATCAGTACTATGTTTTAAAATAAAACTAATGCCTGCAAATAAAATAATAGCCGCTACCACTAACGACAAGCAAGTTGTTAAACTCACTACTTGCATAGCAATTGGCTTGTTTTCTTTACTACCATAACGCCATTGGTACAGCCCATAAAACTGAAAAAATAAAAATACTCCCTGTAAACTCATATCGGCATACAGCTTGGTATTAAAAAAAATGATTGCATACAGAGAAACGGTCAATATACCAAAAAACCAATTCCATAAACTACAACGTGTTAAAAGGTATTGACTATTCCTGAAGTAAAAGCTATTACTTCGATAGATATAAGCTTCATATCTGATCTTGGATTGACTAGATGCGCTATAAACTAAATACCCATTGCTAAAATCTTGTTGTAACGCAGTTCGAGTAATTTTTCCATAGAGAAATATTGGATTTGTGCTAATTGCTTAACAAGTTCAATTTTTAGCTGATTTGCCGTCTCATCAAAATCGGTATGAGCACCACCTAAAGGCTCTGGAATCACGTCATCTATCAATTTGAGTTTATATAAACGATTCGCATTCATAGCCATCGCTTCTGCTGCTTCGGGCGCTTTTTCAGCACTTTTCCATAAAATAGAGGCACATCCCTCCGGGGAAATAACTGAATAAACACTATATTGCAACATCAAAATTCTGTCTGCCACACCAATAGCTAAAGCTCCTCCTGAGCCACCTTCTCCAATTATTGTGGAAATAATAGGCGTCTTTAACTGGGACATCACTTGTAAATTTTGGGCAATCGCACCACTTTGATTACGTTCTTCTGCATCTATTCCAGGATAAGCACCCGGTGTATCAATAAAAGTCAGAATGGGTAGTTTAAACCTTTCAGCTAATTCCATTAACCGAATCGCTTTACGATAACCTTCTGGTTTAGGCATTCCAAAATTACGTAGGACTTTTTCATTGGTGGTTCGCCCTTTTTGCTGACCCATGATAACCACCGGTTGATCCGTTAAATAAGCAATTCCACCGATAATAGAAGGGTCATCTGAAAATTCTCGATCACCATGTAGTTCATCAAAGTCAGAAAAAATTCTGTTAATATAATCTGAAAAATAAGGTCGTTGTGGATGACGGGCCAATTGAACTATCTGCCAAGCATTTAAGGACTGAAAAATAGATTCAGTTAATTCTATTTTCTTTTGTTCTAAACGTTTAATTTCTTCGTTGACATTAAGATCAGCATCGTTACCCAACTTACGCAACTCTTCTATTTTTGCCCCAAGCTCTGCAATGGGTTGTTCAAAATCCAAAAACTTAAAGTGCATAGCTACTCACTTTTTGTTGCATCAGAAGCTTCAGATATAAGCTCATTTTCAAACTCATAATCGAATTCCTCTCGTAATCGTCGTTGCTCTAAATAATCTTCAATAGCTCGGCGTTTTTCAAGTGAAAATCGAACTGGCGAGACTTTTGCTTTCTTATTTAATGCATCTAAGGCCAATTCTTCAGGCCATGTATCTAATTCTTCATCTTCAATATCTAAAATATCAGGTGGCAATTCAGTATCACTACTTCCATCACCATCATCTTCTTCTAATAAAACCTCTGTTTCTTTATACTCCATAGATCCTACCTATTAAATAAAGCAGCCTATTTTTAGCTCTTACTTTAGTGGGTATAATACCCATTTGGCAAGTATACTCTTTGCACTTGAACTTTTGTCGGCGTTGCAGCTCAACTCGCATCCTATCCACGACAAAAAACAAAGTTCAATTACAAGAGCATAGAACCTACATCCTGTTATGAATAAAATTTCACCTTTAATCAAAAACATTCGTGAGTGTCGACTCTGTGCCAATCACTTACCCTTAACTCCCAGACCCATACTACAAGCACACAACCTGAGCCGTTTACTTATCGTAGGTCAAGCGCCAGGAATTCGTGTACACAACACAGGAATTCCTTGGAACGATCCTAGTGGAGATCGTTTACGAAACTGGATACAACTTGATAAAAAAACATTTTATGATACCCATCAAATTGCCATCATTCCCATGGGTTTCTGCTATCCAGGAACAGGACCTTCGGGCGATTTACCTCCACGAAAAGAATGTGCAAGTACTTGGTTACCTAAACTTTTAGCTAATCTTCCAAACATTCAACTCACCTTATTAATTGGTCAGTATGCACAAAAACATTATTTGGGTAGCCATGCTAAAACAAATTTAACAGAAACTGTAGCTGCCTACATAGATTATCTTCCGACGTATTTTCCATTACCACATCCTTCACCCCGCAATAATATTTGGTTAAAGCGAAATTCATGGTTTGGAAAAACCGTCATCCCCGCTCTACGCGCGGCCTGCACTACCGTACTAAGTACATCTCCTTAGAGATTATTAGCTTATACACGAATTCCTAATTGAATTCATAGGCTGACGCTTAAAAAATTAATCTTTTTGATCCTCCACCTTTATTTTTTTGGTCGCCGCTTTATCCCTTTTAGGAATAATGATTCTAAGTACCCCTTGCTTTCCTTCTGCGGTTATTTTATCGGCGTTTGCCGTATCGGGTAAAGCAAAGCGACGATAAAAACTTCCTTTGGATCGTTCAATTCGTGTATATCCTTCATTTTCTTCGGTGCGGATCGCAGCCCTCTCGCCTTTAATTGTTAATATTCCATTCTCCATTGAAATTTCAATATCTTTCGGATCAACACCTGGAATATCTGCAAAAAGCACAAAACGAGTAGGCTCTTCTTTAATATCCACTGCGGGTGCCCAATGACTCGTTTCTACCATTGAACTATCTTCAATAAGTGAATGACTGGGGTCAAACAACTGATCCCATTCTTGTGATAGACGGTGTAATTGGTGTAATAAAGAGGGGGGTCTGTATCGTATAAAATGTGACATAAAATGTTTTCCTCCTTGTTTAAAGTTATTAGTTTAACTCAAAAAGATTCATTTGATCACCTTATTGATTTACTTCAGCTTTTTTCCAGAAATTCGAATTTTAAGGCAGATAAAACGGCTGTTTAATAGAGATACTTGCTTATTTCTGGTAAAGTAAAAACTTTCTTATTTTTACTTTAAAATAAAATTTATGTCCTATTATCAACATCATATCTTCATATGTACTAATTTACGGGAAAATAATAAAGATTGTTGTGCTAAACGCGGCGCCAAGTCCTTATTTGATTATTTAAAAAATAAGATAAAACAACTGACTGAAAATCAGCAGCAAAAAATTCGAGTAAGCCATTCCGGGTGTCTAGGACGGTGTAGTTTAGGGCCAATACTGGTAATTTATCCTGAAAGCACCTGGTATCACTATGAAACACAACATGATATTGACGAGATTATTGAACAGCACCTAGTTAAACAACAAATAGCACATCGATTATTATTACCTAATGCAAAATAATTTTTTAGAACTGATACATCCTCGTTATTGGCCTACTTGGTTAGGATTAGGAATCCTATATTTCATAGTCCAATTTCCTTATAGATTTCAACTTCAATTTGGTAAAAATTTAGGTCGTATTTCCTATTATTTATTAAAAAAATTTCGATGTATTGCGGAAATTAATCTAAAACTTTGTTTTCCTGAATTATCCGATAAAGAACGAAAAAATTTACTTAAAAAACAATTTCAGTCCTTAGGAATGGGACTCATTGAGTCTGCCATGGCGTGGTGGATGCCTGATCATAAACTAGATTCTCTAATTCATATACAAGGCTTAGAGCATTTGCAAGAAGCACTCGCTAAAAAAAAAGGGGTACTTATTTTAAGTGCCCATTTTACATCGTTGGATATCTGTGGGCGTCTGTTTTCTAATATTTTTCCGATGCATGTGGTTTACCGTGAACAAAAGAACCGAGTAATCGATAGATTATTAAAACAACATCGTAATTTTAACTGGATGCAACCTATACATCGCCATGCTATTCGCCAAATTATTAAAACTCTGAAACAAAACAAAGCTATTTGGTATGCCGCTGATCAAGACTATGGACCTACGCACAGCATTTTTCCACCATTTTTTAACATTTCTACTGCTACCATCTCAACACCTAGTCGCTATGCCAATCGAACTGAAGCACAAGTTGTCACCCTATTTTATCATCGCCTTCCAAAAGGAAAAGGTTATCAAATAACTATCGGACCTATTTTAGAAAATTTTGGCCAGGGAGATGATTACCAAGATATGTTGCGTTTTAACCAATTGTTAGAACAAGCTGTTCGTGCCCACCCCGATCAATATCTTTGGATACATCGACGCTTTAAAACACGCCCCCAAAATGATCCGTATCTCTATTAAAAATAAATATGCACAATAAACTTATCGGCGGCATTTTACTTATCATTGGTACCAGTATTGGAGGAGGAATGTTAGCACTGCCAATTGCTACTGCACAATTAGGATTTATAAATGCACTAATTTTTTTAGTATTGTGTTGGGCTATAATGACTGCTGCTGCATTGCTTATTTTAGAAGTTAATCTCTGGCATAGAGTAAACAGCAATTTAATTAGTATGGCTAAAAAAACCCTAGGTAAGTTTGGTCAAGCCATTGCATGGTTTAGCTATCTCTTATTATTATATGCTTTATTAGCTGCGTATATTGCGGGTGGCAGCGATTTCTTACAACATCTACTATTAACATTTCATTTGCATCTATCCACAAAATTTTCCGCATTATTATTTGCAGGATTATTAAGTTTAATCGTTTACAAAGGATTAGGTTCGGTTGATTATGCCAACAGAGCTTTAATGTCTAGCAAACTATTCGCTTTTATTTTATTAGTAATTTGTATCTTTCCTTTTATTTCTTTTCATGACTTATTTAGATTGGAAAACGCCTATCAGCTAAGTATTATTTTAAGTAGTACGACGGTTATTATGACCTCATTTGGCTTTGCAGTAATAGTTCCAAGCTTACGTAGCTATTTTAATAATGATTTTTTTATGCTACGTAAAACTATTCTTATTGGCAGCTTAATTCCATTATTCTGCTACATTTTGTGGGAATTAACTATTATGGGCTCCATACCTACTCATGGAAATTTAGGTTTACTATCCATGTATCATTCAGGACATTCCACTAGCGACTTAATATCTGCCTTAAATCATTTACTGGATAATAGATTAGTTAATTTTTTAGCAAAAATATTTACATCTATATGTTTTGCTACTTCTTTTTTAGGAGTAGCTTTAAGTCTATTTGATTTTTTTAGTGATGGATTACAACTTGAAAAAAAAGGTTTAAAGAAGTGGATTCTTTACGCACTTACTTTTTCTCCTCCGTTATTCATTGCCAATCATTATCCCCATGCTTTCATTATGGCTTTATCTTATGCAGGGATTCTTTGTGCTATTTTATTAATACTTCTTCCTGCTATGATGGCATGGAGTGGACGATATATAAAAAAATGTGCTTTAGGATATCAAGTTGCCGGAGGGAAGCTTTTATTACTTAGTTTAATGATAATAGCATTATTTATTATTATTTTAAGCTTCATTTACTAATAAATCCTATGAATATAAAACAATTGGGCGGTATTTTATTAATTACTGGCAATGCCATAGGTGGTGGGATGTTAGCTTTACCTCTTGCAACAGCTCAAACAGGTTTTTTAGATTCATCACTTTTTTTGATTGTTTGTTGGGGTATTATGCTAGCGGGAGGGTTGCTTATTTTAGAAGTAAATCTTTGGTTCCCTCCTAATAGTCATTTAATATCTATGGCGCGTGCAACTTTGGGAGTTCCAGGCGAGATCATTGCCTGGTTATGTTATTTATTATTGCTATATGCTTTGTTAGCAGCGTATATGGCGGGTGGTTCAGATTTTTTACAAGATATCTTACAGAAAATAAATTTCCATTTTTCAACAATTGTTACAACCATTTTATTTGTACTGTGTCTAAGCCCTATTGTTTACAAAGGAATACATTCTGTGGATTTAAT
>DAIQAW010000064.1:0-6148 GCA_036781465.1 Candidatus Aquirickettsiella sp. | reverse complement strand
GTTTTAATCATATTATCTTTAATCAAGATAACCTCCATGGTTTTATTTTCAAACTGAAACACCGTTCCTACTTTTGGAATAACTTCAAGCGTCTCAATAATTAATCCACTTAAAGTCTTAGGGCCACGTAAGGGTAAATTGAAATTTAATTGCCGATTTAAATCTCGTAATGCAATTCCTCCATCCACCAAGTAACTACCATCTGTTTGCAATATGACGGTACGACGAATTAACGCCATATCCGTGGTAAATTCACCCACAATTTCTTCTAATATGTCTTCTAAAGTAATAAGACCTTGAATCTCGCCATATTCATTGACGACTAAGCCAATACGATGTTTCTCACGACGAAAATTTAACAATTGGCTATTTAATGCGGTTGCTTCAGGTATAAAATGAACTTCTTCCGCTGCCGCGATTAATACTTCTTTACTTAATTGTTGCTTACTTAAACTATTTAAAACTTTTCGAAAATGTAAAATTCCTATTATCTCATCAAGAGAATCTCGATAAATCGGTAACCGTGTATATTCACTTTTAATTAAGTGTTTTAAAATTACATTCCAAGGCTGATTAATATCAATACCAATAATTTCCTGTCTTGGAATCATAATATCTTCTACGGCTACTTTATTTAGCTCTAATACTTTCAGTAGCATATTTTTATAACCATTGGGCATATGTCCAGTGCCCTCACGTAATAAACTTACTAATTCTTCACGAGATAATTGTTCAACAGTCAATTTTGGAATTTTTATCCCAAATAAACGTAAAGTTGTATTTGCCATTAAATTTGTTAGCCAAACAAAGGGGTATAAAATATGCAACAAAATAACTAAAGGCCAAACGGCAAACAACGCAATAGGTTGAGGATATAGAGTTGCTAAGGTTTTTGGTGCTACTTCACAAAAAATTAATACTACAAAAGTAAGCGCTAAGGTTGCAAAAAAAACACCTGATGCTGAAAAATATTGTAACGCAAGCAACGTAACTACAGCGGAAGCAAAAATATTAGCAAAAGTTCCGCATAAAAGAATAACTCCGAGCAAACGATCGGGTCTTTTTAATAAATCCTGTACATGTTTGGCGAGCAGATTACGTTGTCTCACTAGATGACGTAATCGATATCTATTTATCGATAACATAGCAGCTTCTGCTAATGAAAAAAAGACAGTGGCTAATAATAATAAAAATAATAAGCCAACAAGAAATGCGAATGAATAATGCATACGCTAAGGTCTCACCCTTTAAAGATTAGGCATGAATAAAATCGTTCCTAAATAAACTATTCCAATTAAACTAGCACCAATTAAGGTCCAGCTAATCGCAATTTTACCCCGCCAACCAAAATAATTTCTCCCGATTAATAGCATTAAAAGCACTCCCCAAGCGAGTAGTGATAAAAGTATTTTTTGCCACAAATGCTGCTCAAAAACTGGATGAAATAAAATCAAACTGCTGGCCAATACTAATGTCAGTAAAATGATAGCGATAGAAATAAGCATAAATAGGTACGTTTCCATCACTTCCAAAGGTGGGAAATATTGAATAAATCCTATGGCTTGTTTATGCTTGAGCATCCACTCTTGGCTGGCTAATAGCAATGCTTGGAGTGCGGCACTGATTAAAACAATCAGTGCAAGCGTTGATAGAAAAATATGAACAAAATCAGCATAGGACACCATGAGACTCGCTTACTCCTCAGCTAAGCTGATACAATAACAGAAATTTTTAGGTCATTCATCATGTCCTTTTTTATAAAATCCGACTTTTCTACTTGGTAGACTTAGTCTCATTAAAAATTACGATAAATTTAGGACTGCTATAAAATTATGTTTGACAATTTAACAGCTCGTTTAAAACAATCTTTTAAAAATATTCGTGGTCAAGGTCGCTTAAGCGAACATAATATTAAGGAAAGTCTTCGTGAAGTAAAAAAATCTTTAATTGAAGCGGATGTCGCCTATCCTGTTGTCAAAGCAATTATCGAACAAGTTCGCCAAGGCGCCATTGGACAAAAAGTCACAGAAAGCTTAGCGCCAGGTCAAGCCTTTATAAAAATTGTAAGTGATACCTTAACTAACATCATGGGGAAGGACCTATCCGAATTAAATCTTTCTACACAAGCGCCAGCCATCATTATGGTAGCCGGCTTGCAAGGTTCAGGCAAAACAACAACGGTTGCAAAATTAGCCTATTGGTTAAAAGAACAAAAAAATAAATCAGTTTTAGTAACCAGTACTGACATTCATCGTCCTGCAGCTATTTTACAACTTGAAAACTTGGCCGAAAGTATAGGTGTGTTATTTCACACAAGTAACGCCTCGCAAACACCTACTTATATTGTTCAAACTGCTATCCAAGCGGCTCGAAATAAAGGAGTAGATGTCGTTATTATCGATACAGCCGGCCGCTTGCATATTGATACCATGATGATGGATGAAGTGCGCACTATTTACGCTGTTAGTAATCCTACCGAAAGCTTATTCGTGCTTGATAGTATGATGGGTCAAGACGCTGTAAAAACAGCGCAGGGTTTTAATGAAGCTATTCCTCTCACTGGAATCATCCTGAGCAAAATGGATGGTGATGCACGTGGAGGAGCCGCTTTATCAACAAAATTTACTTTAGGTAAACCAATTAAATTTATCGGTTCTGGCGAAAAAGTCACAGCACTTGAACCTTTTTACCCGGATAGAATTGCTTCGCGCATACTCGGTATGGGCGATGTCCTTTCATTAGTCGAAGAAGTACAGCGTCATACCGATCAAAAAGCTATACAAAAACTCAATCAAAAATTGCAAAAAGGTAAAAAATTTGATCTGGAAGATTTTTTAAATCAACTTATACAAATGGATAATATGGGAGGAATGGAGCAACTCCTAGACAAGCTTCCCGATGGAAACAGTACTGCTTTACTCGCTAGCGCTAAAAATACACTTAATAAAAAATTAACTTCTCAAATGCAAGCAATCATCCTTTCTATGACGAAAAAAGAACGACTTTTTCCAGATATTATCCAAGGGTCTCGAAAACGGCGTATTGCCGGAGGTTCGGGGACGCAAATACAGGATGTTAACCGACTCCTGAAACAGTTCAATCAAATGCAAAAAATGATGAAGCGTTTCTCTAAGCCCGGCTCCATAAATAAACTTCTACAAGGATTACAAAACCACTATCCTCGATAAAACCTCTAGAAACTAGAATGAAGCCCTTCCCAAATTAATAAAATTTGCGTAGAATCCGGGCTGGTTTCAATCTAAGCTAGCTCACTCAATTGAACATTTAAATAGACAGTAAAAATAGAGAGGAAAATTTATTCCATGGTTACCATTCGCTTAGCACGAGGAGGTCGTACAGAACGCCCCTTCTATCACATTGTTGTAACAGATAGCCGGAAGCCGCGTGATGGGCGCTATATTGAACGCTTAGGTTTCTATAATCCTGTTGCTGCAGGCAAAGAAGTAAGCTTACAGATTGCAGAAGACCGAGTTAACTATTGGGTATCTCAAGGAGCCCAGCTGTCTGAACAAGTCCAAAATCTGCTGAAAAAAACTAAAAATGGAGTCAATAATCCTAAGAAAACTGATAACCAGGCGGAAGCTGCTTAATACAGCCTTTTTTTTAAATTTACTAAGACCCCCTCTCTCTGGATTAGATGCTAGAAAAATACTGCTGTAATCAATCAAAGGGGAAAAGATGACAAAAAAAAAGGTCTTAGTCGGGACTATCGGAAAATCTTATGGTGTCAAAGGATGGGTTAAAATTAATTCCTATACAGAACCTGTTAGTAATATCCTCGATTATCAACCCTGGTATTTAGAAGCCCCCAATAAACCTTTTTCTCCTCTTATCTCAATCGAAATAATAGATAATTGCCTTCATAGTCAACAGGTATTAGCGCTACTCGCAAACTGCATAACGCCTGAATCAGCATGTCTTTATACAAATTATAAAATCTATGTAGATCGAGAAAAATTCTTTCCCTTAGCAGAACAAGAGTACTATTGGACAGATTTAGAAGGCTTAAAAGTCTATACTTGTGAAAATGCTTATCTCGGCATAATCCAAACTATCTTTGCTACGGGTGCTAACGATGTATTAGTGATCACTGATAAAAAAAGACATTTAGTTCCATTTTTATTAAATCAAACCATTAAGTCTATCGATTTAGAGAATAAAACTATGATTGTCGATTGGGACACTGAATTCTAATGGATATTCAGATTATTAGCCTATTTCCTGAAATGTTTACTCCTTTAAATTTGAGTATACCTGGACGTGTACAAAAAAAAGGGCTATTAAAAATATCTTATTTAAATCCTCGGGATTTTACACAAGATAAGTATCATACTGTAGATGATCGTCCCTATGGCGGCGGGCCTGGAATGGTTATGAAATTTGAGCCATTATTAGCTGCGATAAAGATGGCTAAATCACGTCAAGAGACTTTATATCCAGCCCCTTTGGTTAGCTATTTATCGCCTCAAGGAAAAAAATTTGATCAAATAGCTGCTCAAGAATTAAGCCAACGTACAGGACTTATCCTAATTGCAGGTCGTTATGAAGGCATCGATCAGCGTCTTATTAACCATGAAGTCGATGAGGAATGGTCTCTAGGAGATTTTATTTTGAGTGGTGGCGAACTAGCGGCTATGTGTCTTATTGATAGCATAGCCCGCTTATTACCAGGAGCATTAGGTCATCTGGAATCTGCGTCACAAGATTCATTTAGCTCGTCTCTACTAGATTATCCACATTATACACGCCCTGCAAAGCTAGATGGCCAAGATGTTCCGGAAGTTCTGCTACAGGGAGACCACTCAGCCATTGCTCGTTGGCGTTTAAAACAAGCTTTGGGACAAACCTGGCAACGTCGACCAGATTTATTAAAAAAGCATATACTTAGTGAACAAGAGCAGGTATTATTGGCCGAATTCATCCGTGAAAATAGCGAATAAAATTTGGAGTTAGCGATGAGCAATCTCATACAAACTATTGAAAAAGAACAAATGCAATCAAAAAAGGATATTCCCGACTTTCGTGCGGGAGATACAGTCGCAGTCAAAATTAAAGTCAAAGAAGGTACTCGCGAACGATTACAATCCTTTGAAGGTGTTGTTATTGCACGACGAAATCGTGGATTCAACTCTGCCTTTACTGTAAGAAAGATCTCGCATGGCGAGGGAGTGGAACGAGTTTTTCCTCTTTATAGCCCTTTAACGGCTAGCATAGAAATTAAAAGACGTGGTGATGTTCGAAAAGCAAAACTATACCATTTACGCAACCTACGTGGTAAAGCGGCTCGTATTAAAGAAAAATTAGTAAATACCTTGCAAGCTTCTATTTCAACAAAAGAAGATACTAGTAATAACGATCCTGTAGAATAGATGTCAATCTTTGCCAGCAATATTTTTAATATTGTTGGCAATTCAAAGCTTTAGACTCCCTTATCAAAGATAATATTGTTTTTATGTTTTATAAAGCTATCGTTCAAACTCCTATTGGTAAGCTAGGAATATCCACTTTGGGGCAATTATTAATCCGGCTTGATTTTTTAGCCAATGATAGAGTATTAATTACCCCTAATGACGAAACTATAAAAAACATCGCAAGTCAACTTAATCAATATTTTCAATGCCCAAGCTTTGAGTTTAATATCCCCTACCAATTACAGGGGACTCCTTTTCAAACTAAGGTTTGGCAAGCACTAAGTAATTTGCCTATACAAACAACTGTTAGTTACGGTGCTCTCGCCAATAAATTAAAAACAGGTGCGCGAGCTATAGGTAATGCTTGCCGAGCAAACCCTCTTCCAATACTAATCCCATGTCATCGTGTTTTAGCTCAAGGAAATTTAGGTGGCTATAAAGGAAAAGAAGTATCTATTAAAAAATGGTTGTTAAATCATGAACTTTATTCCAGTGCATTTTAAGCTGGATTAGAATTCGAAATATATTTTTCACTTTAATAATCAAATGAAAATTTATTTATTTACTAATTCTTTCAAGTTTGCTCAAATTCCTTTCTTAGCTCCTGTAAGTCTTTACTCAAAAATGTGTAAGTTAAGACTGAAGCCGCCAAACGCCCATTGTAATAAATTATAACTTTGTTAATCTAAGTAGTGTGTGTTGTTAATGGTCTAATC
>DAIQAW010000063.1:0-6244 GCA_036781465.1 Candidatus Aquirickettsiella sp. | reverse complement strand
AAACAAACTCAAAATAAATCTTTAACATCCCCGCTAACACCCATCCTTCAAAGCCTAAACGAAACAGATAAACACTTATTCGGGTTAAGAAATTCAGAAAATTTTACATTCACTAAAGATCATGAATACCATATTTCTCGAGGTCTTTACCATGCTATCACAAAAAATTTAAACAATAAGATTATTGAAGATATTTATCGCTTAAACGATTTAAAAACTGCCCTCAAACAGAAAGAAATCCCTGTAGCCGATCTGGAGGCAGCACTCAGACAAACAATTAACCTAGAAGACCTACCCCATGCAATCGAGCAAAAAGGAATTTGCCTAGAAGATTTATACCAAATACTCGAAGAGAAAAAATTAAACCTAAAAGATCTTTCTGCAGCATTCGAAGTAAAGAAAATTAGCTTAGAAGATTTTCAAACAGCGCTTGAAGAACATCAAATTCACGATAAAGAACTTATATCTTTTATTATTTTATGCTTAGTGGAACCTATTTGGCTTCCTGGACTATTACCAATGATTGCTCTTTGTCTTTTAGCACCTCTGGGGTATCGTTGCGTTAATGAAAACTTAACTGATAATGAAAATTTTATCTTTGAAAATCGTGACAGATTACATATAGTCAAAAAAACCGACAATAATAGTATTGAATTTTATTCAAACTTATCTGTAAAGGAAAACGATCTTACCAAAGGCTCAGCTGAAATTCGCTTCTCATTTGTTAACACTACTCCACCGCAAGTAAACCTTCTACCCATTACGATAAATTTAAACTTGGATGAAGAAGAAGAAGATAAACAAATTCGAGAAAAATTAGCTAATAATTTTAAAGATTGCTTACTATATCAAAATGAATTAGATAATATCCCAATTAAGCTAGCTGATTGGCGGGCTGCGCAGATAGATTTTTGCATGTTTCCGGTTTCAATTGGCTTGTTAATCGGCTTAACTACTATGTGTAGTTTAATTGCTTTAGGTTTAACCCCTTTTTCACCGTTGTTACTACCCCCTTTAGGTCTGGCATTGGGTTTAGCTTTAGCAGGTGTTCTGAATGCTTATGCTCAAATTAATATAAAAAAAGAAAAACAGAAAATTCAACGACCTATTTATCTATACAATAAAGAGTCATTGTGGACTCCAAGCTCATTCAATCTCCCTACAGATAATGCTTCGATAGCACCTGAAACGCAAGTAACATTAAATAGATAAAAAAGCTATTTTCTTTTCTTATATTTTTTATATTTTTTGGCAGATTTTTGCGCTTCCGGCTCGATTAATTCAAAATCAATTTTACGTTGATCCAAATCGACACGCCCTACTCTCACCTGAATTCTATCGCCTAAACGATAAACTATTCCGGTACGCTCACCTTGCAAACAATGGCGATTCGCATCAAATTGATAATAATCATTATGCAAGGCAGTGACATGCACTAAACCTTCCACATAAATATTTTTCAATTCAACAAATAAACCAAAACCTGTGACATTAGTAATAATTCCATCAAAGGATTCACCAACCCGATCGCGCATATATTCACATTTCAACCAATCTAATACTTCACGTGTTGCTTCGTCGGCACGTCGCTCGGTAGTCGAACAATGTTCAGCTAAACGCGAAATAGTAATTTTATCGTAGAAAAAATTCTTCGGTTTACGCTTGGCTAAGACATGGCGTATCGCTCGATGCACTAATAAGTCCGGATAGCGACGGATTGGTGAGGTAAAATGGGTATATGCATCGAATGCCAAACCAAAATGACCAATATTTTCTGGACTATAAATAGCTTGACTCAAGGATCGCAACATAACGGTTTGGATCAAATGTGCATCCGGTCTGTCAGCAATTAATTTTAACAAGTTTGAATAATCTTCAGGTGTGATGACTTTTTTATTCGGAAAACGTAAACCCAATTCGGCTAGAAAACTTTTTAAATCCGCTAATTTTTCTGCTGCAGGTACTGCATGAATCCGAAATAAAGTTGGAATTTTAGCTTTCAATAAAAAATGCGCTGCCGATACATTAGCAAGTAACATACATTCTTCGATAATACGATGTGCCACGGTACGCACGCTGGGAATAATCTGTTTTATTTTTCGATTCGGTCCAAAAATAACTTGCGTTTCAGTGGTCTCAAAATCAATCGCGCCACGTGCTTCACGCGTTTGACGTAACAATTGGTACAAACTATACAGATTTTGTAAGTGAGGTAATAGATTTTTATACGCGGGAGGACATTTATTAGTTGTTAACCAAGTTGCCACTTCATTATAAATTAAACGTGCTCTAGAGTGGATGGTAGCGGGATAGAATTGAAAACGTTTTAATTCTCCTTTGCTAGAAATCAACATATCGCAAACCATGCACAGTCGATTGACTTTAGGTTTTAATGAACATAGCTCATTGGAAAGCACTTCTGGTAACATCGGCAATACACTATTCGGAAAATAAACCGAATTCCCTCGTGCTTCTGCTTCTTTATCTAATTCACTTTGTGGGCTAATATAATGACTGACATCCGCAATAGCAACGACTAAACGCCATTGTTTTTTTTGTCGCTCACAGTACACAGCATCATCAAAATCCTTAGCATCTGCACCATCAATTGTAACAAACGCCAAATCTTGTAGATCAATCCGATCCTCTTGCTCATCACTCGTTGGCACACCGGCTTGTAAAGCAGCAATTTCTTCCTGTACCGAATCGGGCCAGACATGCGGAAGATTATAATTACGTATCGCTATTTCTATTTCTAAACCTGGCGCCATGTGTTCGCCGAGTATTTCGGTAATGCGACCAATCGCTTGTTGGCGAAAACTAGGAAAACGCGTTATTTCAACAACGACAATTTGCCCCGATGAAGCTACACTTTCATCATCGACACCGATTAAAATATCTTGCGTAATCCGACTATTTGATGGCACAACGAAAGCGACCCCCTTTTCTTTGAAAAAACGTCCCACTAAAGAAGGTGTATTACGTTCTAAGACTTCGGCAATCACTCCTTCACGTCGATTACGTCGATCCATTCCAATAACGCGCGCTAAAACTCTGTCGCCATGAAACACCAACTGCATTTGTCGTGCACTTAAATAGAGATCATCACTACCATCATCCGGAACTAAAAATCCAAATCCATCACGATGACCAATCACGCGGCCACGCACTAAATTCATTTTGTCAGGTAAACCATAACCTTCACGTCGCGTTAAAACAATTTGCCCATCGCGTTCCATAGCTCGTAAACGACGACGCAAAGCTTCTTGGCGTTCGGGATCGCTTAAACCCAAACGTTGATTAAGCTCTTCGCGTTTAACTAGATGGCCACACTTTTTTAAGAAATCTAAAATATACTCCCGACTAGGAATGGGATTATCATATTTACCGGCTTCACGTGCCGCATAAGGATCAACGAAGCGTTTCGATTTTTTTGCCATAGTCATCACTAATTAATGAGTTGATACACGCCATACTCTTGAAAATTCAGAATCGTTCTAATCGTTACTTAGGCAGCCAGTCCAAATAGGCAAATAGTTTAGGAGTAAATTTTGACACCACAAAGTTATGCTTTGATTTTAAGTAAGGAATTAGAATAATATAGCATAAATAGTAGTTTTTTTTGAAAATCATTCTATTGAATGAAAAACCAAACGATTGGATACAGCAAATTTTTAAAGTTAATTTAAAAAGCAAAAGCTAAAGAAAACAACTACTTTTTTCAATAACCGATATCACTGCGGACTTTTCCCCAAAATACCCAATAAGACCAAGCGGTATAAATCAAAATTATAGGCAATAAAATCAACGTACCAATAGCAAAAAAAAGTTGTGTTTCAGGAGAAGAAGTTGCTTGCCAAATTGTAAAATGAAAAGGAACTATCATCGGAAATAAACTGACCGCTAAACCCAAATATCCGAGTAAAAATAAAGCTAAGGCTCCAAAAAAAGGCATAATATCATTAGATTTTTTGAGTAAACGCCATTCCACTATAGCTAATACAGCAGTCATTATAGGAATAGGTGAAAAATAAAGCTGATTGGGCCACGTAAACCAACGTTGACGGACAGATTCATCGACAAAGGGTGTCCAGACAGAAACAATGATCATCGCAATGATGACACCAATTAAACAAATCCGTCCTTGATGCCGAGCAGATTGTTGTAATTCACCCTCAGTTTTTAAAATTAGCCAACAGGCACCTAATAAAGTATATCCAAAAACCAAGGCTAAGCCTGTAAATAATGAAAACGGTGTAAAACAATCCCAAGAACTACCGATAAATAATCGACCTTTAACTGCAAATCCTTGAATAAACGCACCTAAAATTATACCTTGAGCAAATGTTGCAATTAATGATCCCAAACTAAAGCCGCGATCCCAGAATGTAACATGTGCTTTTTCACCAAAATGAAACTCAAATGCCACACCACGGAATGCTAACGCCAACAGCATAATCAGTACTGGAAAATAAACAGCAGGAAAAATGATAGCGAAAGCCAATGGAAATGCCGCCAATAAACCCACTGCTCCAAGAATTAGCCAAGTTTCATTACCATCCCAAACGGGGGCAATTGAATTCATAATTAATTTTCGTGCTTCGCGATGAGGTGCAAATGCATAAAGAATACCCACACCGAGATCGAACCCATCAAGCAAAACATAGAAAAAAACGCCGATACCCAATATCAATGTCCATAGCAAAATTAAATTATTTGTCATTTGAATACTCCGGCGGAGATAAAATAGGATGGCTTGGCTGTTGTCCAGCAATAGGCGCATTGGGTTCTTCAACAAAACCTTTCCGGGCAACGCGGGTCATTAAAAAAATACCTACAGGGAAGATAATTAAATAAACCAACATGTAACCGAATAAAGAAACTAAAACATCAAGACCTGTCAATGAAGGACTGACAGAATGGGAGGTCCTTAATAAACCATAGACCGTCCAAGGTTGACGCCCTACTTCTGTGGTAACCCAACCGGCTAATATTGTTAGAAAACCAATCGGTGCAATATATTGGGAAGATTTCAAAAACCAATCTGTATCAAATAACCGATGTTTTAATCGCAACCATAAACTGACTAAAATAAACAATAACATGATGGTACCTAAGCCCACCATAATGCGAAAAGAGAAAAATGGAATCGCAACGGGAGCACGATTTTCAACAGGAAATTGTTTTAATCCAGGAACAAGCCCATTAATATGATGAGTTAGAATAATACTACCTAATAGAGGGATTTCTAACACATCATGATTCATTTCTTTCTTTTCATCGGGAATAGCAAATAAGATAAGAGGTGCGCGTTTTTCTGGCGACCAATGTGCTTCAATAGCGGCTAATTTAGCCGGCTGATACTTTAATGTGTTAAGACCATGTAAATCACCCAAAACAATTTGTAATGGAACCAAAACGGTTAAAAGCGCCGTGGTCATAGAAAACATTTTTCGACCTTCTTGTGCAAATCGCTGCTGATGAATAAAATAAGCACCCACCGCAACAACCACAAATCCGGCCGTGATATAAAAACCGACCACAGTATGTGCAAAACGATAAGGAAAAGAAGGATTAAAGATAATTGCGAACCAATCGCTGGGAAAAAAGCGGCCATTGATTAATTTAAAACCAGCAGGTGTCTGCATCCAACTATTTGTCACTAAAATCCAAAAAGCGGATAATAAGGTTCCAAAAGCCACCATTAATGCAGAAAAGAAATGCGCCCAACGTGGCACAAGTTTACGGCCAAATAATAATATACCGAGAAAAGACGCTTCTAAGAAAAAAGCAGTTAAGCCTTCGTAACCTAATAAGGGAGATAAAACATTAGCCGTTGCATCCGAGAAATGACTCCAGTTTGTTCCAAACTGAAAGGGCATAACGATCCCTGACACCACCCCCATTCCAAACGAAATCGCAAATATTTTTGTCCAAAAGGTGGAGAGACGCAAATAGATGCCACGATGCGTAAAAAAATTCATTCCTTCTAACACAGCAATAAAAGACGCCAATCCAATTGTAAACGCGGGCAGCAAGATATGGAAAGCAATTACCCAGGCAAATTGTAAACGAGACAAAAAAAGCGGATCGAGATGTATCATTAATTTTCCTATCGCGAAGTATTAAATGTATTAATCAACTAAGGCATCTTTTAGAAAGAACTTATGAAATAAAAATTTCATCTAAGTAGGTATAAACTTATTTATCAAATAATCAAATCATTTTTAATATCTATTAAAAA
>DAIQAW010000062.1:0-6272 GCA_036781465.1 Candidatus Aquirickettsiella sp. | reverse complement strand
ATTGATAACGTTGTTTATCAAACTGAACCGGGTGTCGCGCTATATAAGGTAATGTAGCTTGCCAAATCTGATGATTTAATGCATTGTTTAAAGTGGGATGATTTATTGCGAATAATTGCCAGCTTTTTTCCGGATGATTAACTAAGTATAGAGTTGCTTTGTTGAGTGCGGCTAAAAACTTAATAAGTCGTGGGTCGTGTAATTTATTTTTATTAGCAATGATAATTAATTCGTCATAAGTTGGAATAGCCGCTAGTTCAACAGGAAAAATTTTTACTGCTTGATGGGCAAATTGCATTTGTAAAGGTTCCACGTTGCGCATGACATTGATAACGGCATCTACTCGATTGCTTAATAAAGCTTGCGTTAAATTGTACTGTATATTAATTGTTTGCACATCATGCATCGTTAAATGGGCTTTTTCTAATAATGCATTTAACATCAGCGTTCCTTCAACATGGGATGTATAAGCGATGCGTTTGCCTTTTAGATCGGCAAGCTTACGAATAGGCCCATCTTTTTTAACGATCAAACAGTTTAAAGGCTGGTTTATTAAACTGGCTATGCGTATTAAGGGAAAACCTTTTGCAGCTTGTACTACTAATTGCGGCTGATAACTAACGGCTAAATCAGCGTGACCTGCCGCTACTAGTTTAGGGCCGTCATCTGGATTGCTAGGAGCAATAATATTGACTTGCAATCCTTCGCGGGCAAAAAATCCTTGTTCTTCTGCGACAAAAATGGCTGCATGATCGGGATTAATCAACCAATCTAGAATCAATGTTAAAGGCTTAGCCGCAACGTTATTATTGGATAACAAAATACTTATTAGAAGAATGATTTTTTTTTGTATTTGCATAAATAAATATTTTATTTTTTAAAATTGAGGATCGCTTGTTTAAGACGACTTTAGCAAAGTCCAGGGTAAGGCCATATTAAGTAAGGTATCGACAAGGAAGTACAGAAAAATTCCTAGAAAAAATATAATTACTAATACAGCAAACATTAAATCAATTTGCATCTGCGCGTTAGCATTTAGCAATAAGAAACCTAAACCTTGATTCGATCCAACCCACTCTCCAATAATGGCTCCTAAAGGCGCCATAGCCGTTGCTAGTCGAATACCAGAGGCAAGGTTCGGTAACGCCGCTGGGATACGGATTTGATAGAGAACTTGCCAGCGATTACTATTCATAATCTTAGCGATGTTTAAATAATTTTCTGGCGTTTGTTTTAAACCATCAAGAAAATTATTGGTGATAGGAAAAAATAACATGAAAGTGGTGGTAATAATTTTAGCTGTTATTCCATAACCAAACCAAAGCACCAATAAGGGAGCAATTGCAAATACTGGTAAAGCTTGGCTGGCCAATAATAAAGGAAGTAAGAATGCATGCAATGTACGAAATAAGCTCATACTGAGTGCAATAGCCACACCTAATACAATTCCAAAAAATAAACCAAAGAGAATTTCTGCTAGTGTCGGTAACATTTGTGATGTAATCATTCCTGCATGATTAATTAGGCTTTGTAAAACTTCAAATGGGGTGGGTAATATATAATTAGGTAGTTGTAATATACGAATTAAACCTTCCCAGATCATAATAAACCAGACTGGAATGCACATTTTATGAAAAAATAAGGGATAAATTTTTAAAAATAACTGTTTGCAAGCAGTAAGTTTTAAAGGCCATAGAAATATCAAGAATTTTTGAAGTAGTGTAATTCTATTGCTGAATAAATTACGCAAAACAATAAATGGAACCATTATTTAAATTCCTGAAGCATATTTAAGAGTTTGGCTTGCCATTGCAATAACTCAGGATTATTTAATGAGCGAGGAGGCAATTCAGCAAGATCGCAATTTATATGATTTATTTTTGCAGGTTCACCTGACATAATTGCAATTTGGTGCCCCAAACGTAATGCTTCTAAGGGGTCATGTGTCACTAATAATACCGTGTGATCTTTTAATGCGTTTGCAGTAAGTTCTTGTAGTTGATAACGAGTAATGGTATCCAAAGCAGAAAAAGGCTCGTCCATCAATACGATGGGCCGCTTTTCTAACAGTACGCGTGCTAAGGTGGCACGTTGTTGCATTCCACCCGATAATTGTTCAGGATATTTGTTTATGGCGTCACCTAAGCCTAGTTGATGTAATAATTCCCGAGCTTGAGTATACGGTTTATTATCTCGTCTTAATCGGTAGCCTAAGACAACATTATCTAAAATAGTTAGCCAAGGTAATAAAGCATGGGTTTGCGGCATATAAGCTAAGCGACCCGCCAAGCCTTTCTGATCGCAGGTGGAAATAGATGCTGAGAAAGTGTTTAATCCGGCGATAAGTTGTAAAAGACGACTTTTGCCAATGCCGCTCATACCTAATAAACAAGTTGTTTGTCCAGCTGCCAAATAGAAATTTAACTGATCGAATAGAACTTTATCTTGGTAGTACAAACTTGCATTGTTTACTAACACAGCGGGTGATTTTAACATACACTTTTCCTACGCGGGCATTATCCCGATCAGGTTAGAAGGGTATTTCTCAGCCCAGTTAGGGCACCCCTAAGCGAAAATGCATGGTAGCAAGCTCATTAACAAAATGAAAGGGGTAAAAGATTTAAAAATTTTAGTGGAGGTAAATATAAAAAACCGATATTTTACTCTAGTGTGATTTTTGAACTAAGCGCTCAAATCCTTGAGTTATTTTAAAAATTGAAGTTTAATGGAATTGAGCACACTGATTTAAAATCAATAAAATTATTAAGTGTTTGTCACAAAATTGACCGGCCCCATTTCTACTGCGAGGAATAATATGCGTAAAGTTTTTAAATTAGTGCTATTAACCAGCATTTTGTTAAGTGTATCAAGCGTTGTATGGGGAGCCAGTATAGTAAGAGATCTTAATTTTTCTAATTATAAAGGTAGGTGGGTGGTTATTAGCTATTGGGCAACATGGTGTGAATATTGTATGGGTGAAATACCTGAATTAAATGCATTTTATCGAGCGCATGCTGATCAGGTTGCAATGTTCGGGTTTAATTATGATGATCCAGGTAACTTACAGCAACACATACAACGAAGTGGCGTTATATTTCCTACAGTAGTGAATGATCCGAAAGCTATTTTTGGTATACGAGGGATATCCGGTTTGCCAATCACGTTTGTTATTGGACCTGATGGTCGATTGAAACATGTATTAGAAGGACCACAAACAAAACGTAGTTTAGAAAGAGCTGTTGGCTTATAACTTAAAAAACAGGTTCATTGTTTGTGTTATCTTGCTTTTTTGTTGACATTTGAGTATCGGTATTATTGTTATCTATAGGCGCTTCACTAGGATTATCAATCGCATTGAATGGAGTATCTTCTTGTGTTGATATTCTTGATAGGTCATCTTTACGAAAGTATTCTAGGATAGAGCCTGGTGTTCCATCAGGTAATAAATTGCCTGTGGCGGGATCTATACTTGCCGTTACTATATCAGTAGGTTGTGGCATGGTTTTTTCAGCCTGGCCTTTTAATGCGACACGCATGAAATCAATCCACATAGGTAAAGCGGCTTTTGCACCATATTCTTGAACAGAGCTCGGTTGATCGAATCCTATCCAAACAGTCGACACCAAATTACTATTAAATCCAGTAAACCAAGTGTCAACATAATCACTTGTTGTACCCGTTTTTCCAGCCAGATCATTCCGGTTCAATACCCGAGCCTGTGAACCTGTGCCATAACGGATGACATCTTTTAAGGCAGATGTCATGAGAAAAGCGATGTCAGCAGGAATGACTTGTGGTGCATAAGGACTATCTTTTTCATCAGTTAATGGGGGCTCAATTTCTCCACGCAAACAAGCTTCACAAGCTATTTTAGGTTCTGCTTTATAGATGATTTGACCTTGTTCATTGGTAATATGATCAATTAAATAGGGAGTTATTCGAAAGCCGCCATTAGCAAACACAGCGTATGCTCGAGCTAATTCAAGAGGAGTGACTTCACCGGTTCCAAGAGCTAAAGTTAGATTACGTGGTAATTTTTTTGCGTTAAAACCAAATCGCTTTGCATATGTTAATACATAAGGAACATCAATAGCTTGTAATAAGCGAACGGATATAAGATTGATGGATTTAGCTAGAGCAATACGTAAACGCGTTGGGCCGCTGAAAATATGATTATCATTTTGTGGGCGCCAAGGTTCGTCACGACCAGGTATATCAAAAACCAATGGAGCGTCATTAAACACGTTGGCTAGCGTATATCCCTTAGCCAGAGCGGCTGCGTAAATAAAAGGTTTGAATCCTGATCCGGGTTGTCGTTCTGCCTGAACGACACGGTTAAATTTACTTACATTGTAATCAAAGCCACCAACTAATGCGCTAATAGCGCCTGTTTGTGGACTTAATGCGACTAAAGCACCTTGTACTTTAGGAATTTGTGATAATTCCCAAGTATTATTTGTAGTTAACTCTACACGAATAACATCACCGACGTGAATTTTATTTTTCAAGGCCTCAGGAGGCGGGTTTAAATTAGTTGCGTCAAGGTGGGGCATGGTCCAGGCCACACCTTGCCAGGGAATAAAAATCATTTGATTATCGACTAAAAGAGCAGTAATAGCTTGGTCAGTCACAGAAATAACAATGGCAGCGTCTAAACCATTGATAGAAGCAACGCGATGCAATGCATTCAAAGTATGAGTTACTTTATTCGCATCTAATGGAGCAATATTTTTTTCTGGCTTTCTATATGCGTGCCGTTTGTCGTAAGCTAATAAAGTAGCTCGTAATGCTTTGTTAGCTGCAATTTGTTGCGCTGAATTGATCGTAGTATAAACATTGTAACCTTTCAAATAAATATCTTCACCAAAACTTTTATACATCATGTCACGTACCATTTCAGCGACATAAGGTGCTTTAATCATTCCTCCGATATTAGTTTGCGAATGGGTTAACATCGGTGTTGCTATTGCGGATTCATAAACTGCTTTAGAGATATAACCTAATTCATACATACGCATTAAGACATGATCACGACGTTGTTTTGCCGCAATTGGATTAACTAATGGGTTAATGGCAGAAGGAGCTTTTGGTAAACCAGCAATAGTTGCCATTTCTGGTAATGTGAGTTGATTAAGTGTTTTATTAAAATAAACTTGCGCAGCAGCGGCAACACCATAAGCACGATTTCCAAGAAAGATTTTATTAAGGTAAAGTTCTAAAATTTGTTCTTTAGTAAATTCTCGTTCAATTTTTAACGAGAGCAAAATTTCAGTAAATTTTCTTAAAAAAGTTTTTTCCCGAGATAGATAAAAATTACGCGCAACTTGCATCGTAATAGTACTTCCTCCTTGTACTTTACTTCCCGTGAGTAATACTTCACCTGCAGCACGCAATAAACCATAAAAATCAACACCATGATGTTCTAAAAAACGCTGATCTTCAGTGGCTAAAAAAGCTTTAACCATCAAATTAGGAACTTCATTCAATCTAACAAGATTTCGGTGTAACTCTCCAAATTCAGCAATAGGTTGTCCATCACTGGTGTAAATCCGCATTGGGATTGGAAGTTGTACGGATTTTAATTCTTCAACGTCAGGTAATTGTTTATCAAGATAAATATAAAGGAGACTTCCCGCTACTAAAAGCGTGATAAAAAGGCTTAATAGCATGAAAAAAAAATTACGGAAAAAATAACTCGATCGTTTCATAATGAAAGCAGTTGATTAGCTGGGCTCTATCATAACGTAAGTGACTTCCCTCTTAAACAAGGGTTTTAATAAAAATAGTGTGTAATGGGATCTTTGTACACTTTATTTTGATTAAAAGAAAGTATCGGAATTTTTTAACATCATTACATTTCAAAAATAACAGTTCCTTTGTTATGTATTAAATAATTGACAATTTATCATTTAGATGCATAATGAAAGAACAATAAGTTTTAAAAATTTCATTAAAAAATAAAAGAGTATGTATTTTTTCAAGGATAGTAGCGGCCATAGGATGTTTCGTCCTCAACCGTCTGATCGTTTCTTCAACCTTGTTATCACTCACTTTATCTTCTATCAAGTCTAATGGCTCTTTATCTTCTACCAAGCTTAATCTCATCGCACGAATTTTCAGTAGCCATCTTACACCATCAACTAGGAACATAGTACTAACGACCTCTTTAAGATCCATAGAAGGTATCTTTTCAAATATAGCAGCAGCATTAGGGTACTTGGTCCTCCAATCATTAACACTTCTTTGAATTTTATCGTGACTTACATTCTCTT
>DAIQAW010000061.1:0-6295 GCA_036781465.1 Candidatus Aquirickettsiella sp. | reverse complement strand
TTTATTTAACATTAATCAAGTATTAGTCGAAAAATTAAATCGATTAATTTGCAAAAACATCGCCAAAGAACTTTTACAGATTCTAAATTTTTCCTTACAGCAACGCCAGCGAACACCTTTAGCCCAGCATGATAATTTAAACTTTTGGCAAGCAGTGAGCCAGTTATTACTAACTGAATCGAATACTTGGCGCAAACAACTACGAAAAACTGAAGGTTTTGCGGCTGCCAAGGAAATAAAAAATAAAGTGGCACAAGCAGAAAATCAAACATTAAAAAAACGATGTTTGAATTTAATTGACCATTTAAGTCAACAAGATTTAACACAAGAAACCTTAATCGCTTTAAAACAAGCACCTCCTTTGCATTATACCGAGTCACAATGGCAGATTCTCAAGTCGCTTTTTGAATTATTACCGGTATTAGTTGCCCATCTAAAAATTACTTTCCAACAACAAAAAAAAGTCGATTACACCGAAATCTTACTCGCGGCTAGCGCAGCCTTAGGTCAGACCGAGAATCCCAGTGATTTAGCGCTCGCCTTAGACTATCAAATCCAACATCTACTTGTGGATGAATTTCAAGATACCTCCCATACACAATTGAACTTAATCGA
Source organism: Candidatus Aquirickettsiella sp. (assembly GCA_036781465.1). GTDB lineage: Bacteria > Pseudomonadota > Gammaproteobacteria > Diplorickettsiales > Diplorickettsiaceae > Aquirickettsiella. The sequence continues at coordinate 5,680 of DAIQAW010000061.1, read as the reverse complement.
AAAATTAACCGCCGGTTGGCAAAATCAAGAGGGTCGTAGTTTATTTTTAGTCGGTGATCCCATGCAATCCATCTATCGATTTCGCAAAGCCGAAGTCGGTTTATTTTTACAGGTACAACAATACGGTATTGGCACGATGCAACTGCAAGCTTTAAGTTTGTCAGTTAATTTTCGTTCTACTCCTGGCATTATCGATTGGGTAAATCAACAGTTTAGCCAATTACTACCAAACACACATGACCTGCAACATGACACTATTTGTTTCTCTCCTGCAAGCGCTTACTCGCAAGCACAACAAAGTAATGCTGCCGTCTGTACCTACTGGCAGCAAGCAGATGATGCCGTCTTGGCAGAATCCGCAGAAGCCGAACAGATCATAAAAATTATTCAAACAATTCAGTGTAAAGATAGCCAAACTTCTATTGTTATTTTAGTCCGTGCAAGGAGTCATTTAAGCCGTATTTTACCGGCCTTGCAGCGCGCGTCGATTGCTTATCAAGCAGTAGAGATTGATAGTCTCGCCGAAAAATCAGCCGTACGCGATCTATTAGCTTTAACCCGTGCGCTACATCACTTAGGGGATAGGATCGCTTGGCTCGCCTTATTACGCTCGCCTTATTGTGGTTTGTCGTTAAGCGATCTCTACCAAATTACACAATGGGGTGATGATGAAAAAAAAACATCGCTCAGTATTTGGCAACAGCTACAGCAATTTGAAAAAATTCCACTCAATGCAGATACTAAACAACGTTTACGTCGGATCTTGCCCATTTTACGACAAAGTTTGCAACAACAAGGTCGACTTTCTTTGCCCTCATGGGCCAAACAAACCTGGTTAGCCTTAGGTGGACCAACCACCTTGTCAAGCTGGGAGGAAATGGATCATATTCATACGTATTTAAATTTTCTAGAAAATAAAATTAAACAGGAAGGCGCAGCATTGGATTTTTTCAAACTAGAAGATGAGTTAAGTCATATTTATACCCAAACCACTTCCGCTATTTCTACACATGCCGTCGAAGTCATGACCATCCATAAAGCCAAAGGCTTAGAATACGATCATGTCATCTTACCCGGCTTGCATCGACATGGTCGCCCTCTGCAATCTCCATTATTATTATCGAGTGAGAAAATCATTGCACAACAAAAAAAAGATTTTTTATTGGCGCCGATTAAAGCCAGTCATGAAGAACACGATTTAATTTACGATTACCTTTTTAGTGAAGAAAAGCAAAAAAATGCCGCTGAGTTAATCCGCTTATTATATGTCGCTTGCACGCGTGCCAAGCAGTCCTTACATTTACTAGGCACATTAACCCGCGATGCTTCAGGAGAACTTAAACCTCCTGCTCCACATTCCTTATTAAGTCACTTATGGCCTGTTATGGATATCAAACCGGAGCAGATTTTAGCGCATGCATCAGCAAAAAATACGTTAGCTATACGCACACAAGGTTTATTAAAACGGTTACCGGCCGATTGGCAATCTATTCCTCGTCAATTTGCAACATCTTCTGAGATAAAATCTCAAGTGTATTCTTATCATTGGCAATTGCATCCCGAGCGGATATTAGGAACAGTCATCCACCGTTTACTGTATCAAATCAGTCAAGATGGTTTACAGCAATGGAATAAAGAAAAAATACACTCTGTACAAGCCATGTTGATTGGTTTATTGGCACAAAATGGATTGCTTGCAGAGCAAATTCCACAAACCTTAGCGAAACTGAATACCTGCTTAGAAAAAACTTTAGCCGATCCCCGTGGATGTTGGATATTAAACCAGCAACATCAAGCTGCACACTCAGAATATGCCATAAGCACATGGCTCAATGATAAATTGCAACACTTAGTCATCGATCGCACATTCATTGATAAAGAAACCAAAATAGCCTGGATCATTGATTATAAAACCACCGATTATCAAGGCAATAATCCCGAAGAATTTTTAAATCTAGCCCGACAACAGCATCAACAACAATTAAATACTTATGCTCAAGCCTTGATGCTTGATTCTGAATACTCAAATGCTCCAATGCTACGTTGTGGTTTATATTTCCCACTCACCTCACTCTGGTGTGAATGGGAATTTACTGAAGCCTTTATGGCTGAATCTATCGAGAATTAGTTAGAGAATCGCGTCTCGTTAATCTATCATCCTTGCGTCTAGTATCAAAAAAAATATTCCGATTTCGATTTTCATAATTATTTATTACTTCTGCTTTTTCTTGTTGTTTTTCTTGATGAAGATTAATTTTTTTCGTAAAAAATTCTACAATTCTGTTACAAATATTTTTTGTTAATACTTTCACCTTCATAAACGCAGTGAACAATCTATCTGTCAGCGAATCAGATGAATTCTCCTTAGAATTACTCGGCATTTTATTTTGATTATCAAAAACTTTAGCTTTCTGTAAATTGATAAAAACTGAGAGAATTGTTCTTGGTCTAAAATATTTGCATCACTAAATTTGGAAAGTACGGACTTCATATAGGCTTTTTTTAATGCCAAAAAAATTATGCGATAGCCTTTATTAAAAGGCTAATCTGTGTATGCAGCGCCTCAGCCGTACTATGCCAATGATCATGAAAAAGATAACCGATGCCAATAAACAAACTTACCCATAACACAGCACCCGAATAAGCAAACACGGCAAAATAGCGAAACGGTAATTTTAATGCCCCTGCCACATAACCGGTCAGATGGCGCACCCCAGGAACAAAATAACCGATGACTAAAGCCCACTTACCAAAACGTTCAAACCAATCATGTGCAGCTTGATAACGCTTTTCGGTTAATCCAATATAGCGGCCCCAGCTTTGTGTCAAAAAATGACCGGTAGCCCGACCTAGCCCATAACTTCCGCTGATACCGCAGCAACTACCTGCATAAGCTGCCAGTAAACTGGAAAGGATAGCCAGTTTTCCTTTGGCCATTAAAAATCCCAGTAATAATAGCAAGGATTCTTCCGGTATCGGTAAAGCAAAAATCCCTAATGCGAACCAAATAAAAATCGCTAGGCTACCGTAGTGATTTAACCAAGGTAGAAAATGATCCAAAGCAGGTAAGGACATAAATGTATTCAGTAAAATAAAATCGTTTGCACCAATTTAAACCTATCTTGCTGACCGATACATTAACTTGTTTCTCATCCTACTTTTCCTAACACATATATTAAGCATGATTGCTAATCGCATCTTCGATCTTTTTCAATTCAGTTTGATTCTTATCATCTTTACTCGCTGCAACTTGCTCATCGACAACGCTAGTGATTCCCAATTGATTGTCCGCTATTTGATTGTCGAATAAATCGAAATCATCATTGCTACTGATTATATCATCGTCATCATCGTCATCATCACTGACTTGCACATGATTTGAAGGGTAAGGTAAAATTATCACTTGTGTACCAATATCTGCAAATTCTTTGTTGAGCCAATACGCATCATCAACAAACATGCGCACACACCCATGACTGGCATTATAGCCAGGGACGCCGCGTGAACCGTGCATCGCAAATCCGCCTTTAAAAAACATGCAGTAAGGCATCGGTGCCCCACCATAAGGCTTAGGAAATTTTGTTGACCTACAACCCGCTCCGCGTTTTTCATAAATTTTGAATGTGCCAGAAGGCGTATGACACGGCCTACCTAAATCCGGACACCAATTTTGTCCACTCGATGCTGGTCCCCAGCGAATAATATTTCCCGCAGGACCATAAGCCGCCCATGCATTCAATGCCGGGGAGTAAACGATCATTTTTTTTCCGGAAGGCGTTCTATAAGGTGAAAATGGTGTATACTCCATCCAATTAGTTGCGTCAAGATTTCGCGGTGCTGCGATCCGCATTCCAGGCCATATACCCGTATTCATACGGTTAATACGTTGCACCAATTCGCGTCGTTGTGGATTAGGAAATAAGGTATACCAAGTTTCTCCTCTCGCGACGACCAAACAATAAAGTCGAGGATCATTACACAAACTTTGTAATAACCAACCGCGCGCGGCAAAACTATCACCATGCATAATTAAGAACACAACCAGTAATGCAATAAATAAACTAAATCTTATGAGTATACGCATAATGGCTCCTTCCGCTTTTCGAAGGCGGTTCTTTCGCTTTTTTAAGAAAGCGTTACTCTTACTAAAAGGATAGTCTATTTTTTAGGGCTAAAAAGAAATATCATGATTAAATTTACAGAAAAAAATCGTAAGTGGTGGGTCTTGCTCGCCATGTCAAGTGCCTTAGCACTGGTATTTATTGACCAAACAGCTTTAGCGGTGGCTTTACCCGCCATGCAGCGCGAACTTAATCTCAGTAATAGCCTGACCCAATGGATAATCAATGCTTATTTATTAGCGATAAGTGCCTTTATTTTATTGGGTGGAAAAATAGGCGATAGACTCGGCCATAAACGTGCTTTTTTATTTGGAGTGCATGTTTTTGTTATTGCCTCCGTGTTATGCGCCCTAGCTGAGTCAGGTGCTTGGCTGGTCATCATGCGTGCTATTCAAGGCATTGGTGCTGCCTTCATGATGCCCTCGACCAATGCTTTAGTCACCAATGCCTTCCCTGATAAAGAACGTGGTAAAGCTTTAGGAATTTACGTCGCTTTAGCGGCTATCTTTCTCGCTTTAGGACCTTTATTAGGTGGATTCTTAACCCAAGTCTTTAGCTGGAGAGCCGTGTTTTGGATTAATTTCCCGATTGCATTAATTAGTATTTTCTTAGCATTTTTTTCTGTTCCAAAATGGCAACGATCTGAAAAATTGCATCTTGATTGGCTAGGATTTTTCATCTCGATACTTTTTATTAGTGGTTTTGTATTAAGTTTTATGGAAGGGCCGAATTGGGGTTGGACTTCTTTACCGATCATCGGTTTATTGCTTATAAGTATAATGAGTCTTGGTATTTTTATTGCTTGGGAAAATAAAATCAGCAATCCCTTAGTTGAACTTGATCTATTTAAAAATCTAACTTTTTCCATTTTATTCAGTGTACTGATGATTATTCAGGCCGTAGGTATTGTATTTGTATTTTGGGCAATATTTTTACAAAATGTGTTACATTTCACTCCTTTAAAAGCCGGAGTACTGCTATTACCGGCAATGTTACCCATTATTATTATGGCACCCATCGGTGGTTATTTACGTGACCAATACGGGGCCACGCTACCGATGTTCTCGGGCGCATTACTCATCGTATTAAGTATTATTTGGATAGGTATTTTTAGTCCCTATCAAACCTACCCTATTTTATTCCCTGGTTTACTTGGTTTTGGTATTGGTTTTCCCTTAATGTTATCCGGGATTATGGCAACAGTGATGAACATGGTCAAAGTCGAACAGCGCGGCATTGCCAGCGCCATCATGAATTGTGCACGTCAATTTGGCATCTCGATAGGTTTAGCCGTATTAGCCGGACTGTTAGGTAGTTTAAATAAATGGCAACTGGGTTCTTTCTTGAAACACAGTGCTGCACCCTTATCGTCTCTAAAGGAATATCAAATTGATGGCTTATTAGTACAATCACAACGTGCGATGCAAGCTGTCAGTCATTTATCACAACAAAGTCTGCAATTATTAAAAACCGCAGCCGCTAAAGCGTATACTAGCGCGTTTAGTATCACTATGTTTGTCGCAGCATTTCTTGCATTGATTACCTTAGTATTGATATTA
>DAIQAW010000060.1:0-6296 GCA_036781465.1 Candidatus Aquirickettsiella sp. | reverse complement strand
CCTCTCCTGAATCCTGTATTAAACCATAAGCATAATTAATTATTTCTATACCTATCGGTGTATCATTAAGACCAGTCCGATTCTGCCAATCACTAAGCCCTGCATGCCATGCACGATCGGCTTCATTGACCAATTGCCATATATCAGTACCATCGGATTTAGCTGTTTTAGGTATTAAAAAATGCGCGCTCACGCCTCCATGTTTTAGCGTCTCACGAGAATCGTTTTCATCTGAAACTGTATAATGTAGAACGATAGAATGAATACGTCGATCATAATCAGCGGGACCTGCGAAATCTTTTGTTATATTCATAAAATTCCTTAATTTAATTTTCTATAATCACTTTAATAGTTTATTAGTATACCGATAATTAAATAAGTTTTAATAAAAAAATCCATATTAAAAATTAATGACGTATATCTAAAGGATTTATTCTCAACACATTATTCATTAATGGCCAAACTAAGGCACTCACTAATAAGGAAATCCAAGTCCAACGAAAATCAACTGGAAATCCCAGCCAGTTTTGTATCAAAATCAGCACAATCTGATAGATCATAAGCATTACAAAAATAAATAATATTTGTTGCGGTAATGGGAACATACGAAATTGCAAACGAAAACGGTAAGCTAAATAAGCAACTACACATAAAGCCAAACTATGTTCCCCCAAACAGCTACCATATAAGACATCAATAAATAATCCGAGTGTCCAGGCTAAAGTAAAATGAATATGCTCAGGCAATACCATAATCCAATAAATTAAAATCAATGGTAACCATAAAGGAAAAAATAAAGTCAAAGCAGGCGGTAATGGAATAATATTCAGTATAATCGCTGCAAAAAAGCTAATCACAACAAGAAATAAGGTAGAAAAATAAAGTGGTTTCATTCCGCTATCCTATTTTTTAAACGTTTGTGAGATGATTTTAGCTTTCGAACTAGTTTCAGTAAGCGTATTGGCTGAAGAAATTAATAATACCGGCCGATTTCTATTTAATTGTGCACTCGGATCAACCTGTATGCTAGCAAATTGTGTAGCAACATTCGTGTTAACCACACTGACGACGCCTACAGGATAACCCGCTGGGTAACGTCCACCTAAACCTGAAGTAACTAACAAATCATTTACTTTAATATCCACCGTACCAGGAATATCTTTTAATAAAAGTTTTGCGAGCCGTCCTCGACCCACTAAAATACCGCGCACATCACTACGCACATCTTGAACAGGAATCGCACTACGAAAATCGGTTAGTAATAAAACCCGACTGTTTAAAAAATCGACACTGACGACTTGACCCATCACACCATTGGCATCCAACACTGGCTGGCCTACTTTAACGCCATCCGCTTGTCCTTTATCAACTATCACTTCATTCAGTAAAGGATCAGCATTAACTAATAATAATCGTGCCAAGCGAAAATGTTGTTTTTTTAGATGTTCAGTCGCAGCTAATAATTGATTCAATTGCCTATTTTCACTTTCTAAAGCCGCAAAGCGTTGTAATTTAGCTTGTAATAAAACTTGTTGTGTACTTAAACTCGTATTTTCAGCTTGTATTTTTTGTCGTGTTACACAATTGTATTTTATACGGTGGAATAATTGTACCGGAGCATCTACCATATACTGCAAAGGGGCTACGACGTTATTTAATACACGACGTAACGAGGGTAAATAATGATGATAATCCAATAGAATCAATAACAAAGATAAAAGAACAAAAAAAACTAACCTTAACCCTAAAGAGGTTTTTCCACGGTTAAATAATAGTTTAATAGCGCTTACCTGCTAATCTTTGACTAGAAAATCTCCACCCATTTCATCGATAATCTCGAGTGCACGACCACCACCTCGCGCAACGCAAGTTAACGGATCTTCTGCTACTACGACGGGCATACCGGTTTCTTCAGTAATTAATCGATCTAAATTCCTTAGTAATGCACCACCGCCAGTTAAAACCATTCCTCTTTCCGAAATATCTGCAGCTAATTCAGGAGGTGTCTGTTCTAAGCCAGTACGAATGGCTCCAATAATATTGGACAATGGTTCTTGTAAGGCTTCTAAAATTTCATTGCTATTCAAAACAAAAGCTCTAGGAACACCTTCTGAAATATTACGTCCACGCACTTCAATTTCATGCACTTCAGATAGAGAAAAAGCGGTACCAATTTCATGCTTAATTCGCTCTGCGGTGGGTTCACCAATTAAACTTCCGTAACTACGTCGAACATAATTGACAATAGCTTCATCAAATCGATCTCCACCAATACGGACTGATTGTGAATAGACCACTCCACCTAAAGAAATAACGGCAACTTCTGTAGTTCCACCACCAATATCTACCACTAATGATCCGCGAGCTTCGTCAACTGGCATGCCTGCGCCAATAGCAGCAGCCATAGGCTCTTCGATCAAATAGACCTCTCTAGCACCGGCACCTAAAGCCGACTCCCGAATAGCTCTACGTTCAACTTGTGTAGATCCACAAGGGACACATACCAAAATTCGAGGAGCAGGACGTAAAAAACGATTTTGATGCACTTTACTAATAAAATGCTGCAACATTTTTTCAGTCACATAAAAATCAGCAATCACACCATCTTTTAGGGGCCTTATCGCACTAATATTACCTGGAGTACGCCCTAACATGCGTTTAGCTTCCCAGCCTACTGCGAGCACACGACGTTGATTGCCATCTTCTAAACGAATAGCGACTACGGACGGTTCATTAAGGACAATTCCTTCGCCACGAACATAAATTAATGAATTTGCTGTACCTAAATCTATGGAAATGTCTTTAGAAAATAAACCGCGGAATTTGCTTAGCATAAAGTTGACCACCTACGTATGAGCGTTTACCTACACAATATAGTGTGTGCCTACGCACTTTAGCAAATCTAGAAGATTTTATGCAAGCAACCCCATAAGATAGCAAAAATTAAAGCTGCAGGCATACACGTCGATATCGATACGCGTAATATTTACAGATTCGCAAATTTAAGCGTAATAGGTATAATACCGGGCTTTTTACTGTAATAGATTTGGAGTTTCACTTAATTATGGTGATTACGCTCGAAGACGTTAATAAAATTGCTGATTTAGCTAGGATACAAATCAATCCTGAAGAGGCCGCTCAGTATTTAAAGAGCCTACAGGGCATCTTTCAGCTTGCAACGCAAATGGATGCTGTAGATACTACCTCAGTACAACCTGTTGCTCACCCTTTTGGCATTACACAGCGCTTACGTACTGACAAAATCACAGAAATTGTTCATAGAAAAGATTTTCAGCAACTCACTAAGTATACTGAGGCGGGCCTTTATTGTGTCCCCCTTGTTTTAGAATAACTTAAGAGATTACTAACTATGCACAACTATACGATCACTGAGTTATCTAACGCGCTTCGAGCAAAAAAAGTATCGAGTACAGAATTAACACAACTTTTTTTAGCGCGTATCGATAAATATGATAAAATTTTAAATAGCTTTATTACTGTCACACCATCCCTAGCGCTAGAACAAGCCAAACGGGCCGATTTACAATACCAAAATGGCAGCGCGGGGTCCTTGACAGGTATTCCTTTCGCACATAAAGATATTTTTTGTACTGCGGGTATTAAAACAAGTTGTGCTTCAAAAATGCTAGCTAACTTTGTCGCTCCCTATGACGCAACCTTAGTTAGTCGGCTTAATCAAGCTGGAACCGTGTTATTAGGTAAAACCAACATGGATGAATTCGCCATGGGTTCATCCAATGAAAACAGTTTCTATGGTGCAGTAAAAAACCCTTGGGATATTTCACGTGTACCTGGAGGATCTTCCGGTGGCTCTAGTGCCGCGGTGGCTGCCCGATTAACGCCTGCCGCAACGGGTACAGACACCGGGGGATCGATAAGACAACCCGCCGCATTGTGTAATCTTACCGGACTTAAACCTACTTATGGCCGTGTCTCACGCTACGGGCTGATTGCTTTTGCCTCTAGCTTAGATCAAGCTGGTCCAATGACGCAGACAGCAGAAGATGCTGCTCTTTTAATGAATGTCATGGCAGGGTTTGATGAGAAAGATTCGACAAGTATTGACCAACCGGTTCCTAACTATATGTTAACATTGAATGATTCAATCGCAGGTCTGAAAATTGGATTACCCAAAGAATATTTTTCTGAAGATCTTGACCCTAAAGTAGCAGCAACGATCCAATCAGCGATTAAACTTTATGAAAAGTTAGGTGCAAAAATTAGCAGTGTTAGTTTACCCAACTGTCATTTAGTTATTCCTCTTTATTATATTATTGCATCAGCCGAATGTTCCTCCAATCTTGCTCGCTATGATGGCGTACGTTATGGTTATCGTTGCAGTAATCCTACTGATTTAAAAGATTTATATGAAAGAACTCGGGGTGAAGGATTTGGTGATGAAGTAAAACGTCGGTTGCTCATGGGTACTTATGTTTTATCCGCTGATTCTTATGATGCTTATTACGCTAAAGCACAAAAAATTCGCGCGCTTTTAATCGAAGAATTTAAACAAGCGTTTCAAAAAGTTGATATCCTTCTAGGTCCTACCACACCGACCACTGCATTCAAATTAGGTGAAAAAATCAATGATCCGGTCAGTATGTATCTATCGGATATTTACACCATTGCTATCAATCTAGCGGGTCTACCCGCCATTTCAATTCCAGCGGGATTTGTTGAAGGACTTCCCTTAGGCATGCAACTGATTGGCAGTCCTTTTACTGAAGAAAAATTATTGAATGCCGCACATCGTTATCAACAAGAGACTGATTGGCATAAAAAAATACCGGAGAAATTCAATCTATGACCTCGGCTGAACACAAAAAATCCATGTACAATAATGAACTCGAGTCATCCGAGAAACTTACTAATACCTGGGAATCGGTTATAGGGCTTGAAGTTCATGTTCAATTATCCACTCAGTCAAAGCTTTTCTCAGGTGCTGCTACCGCTTATGGCGCTGAACCCAATACACAAGCGTGTGCAGTAGATTTAGCATTACCCGGTGTGCTACCCGTTTTAAATGCAGAAGCGGTGAATATGGCGATTAAATTTGGTTTAAGTATCCAAGCAAATATTCCTCATTATTCAATCTTCGCACGTAAAAATTATTTTTATCCTGATTTGCCTAAAGGCTATCAAATAAGTCAACATGAAAATCCTATTATCGGACCAGGGCATCTAACCATAGCGCTAGAAAATGGTGAGCAAAAAACTATTCGTATCACACGAGCCCATTTAGAGGAAGATGCTGGAAAATCTTTGCATGAAGGGTTCGAAAATATGAGCGGTATCGATTTAAATCGTGCAGGAACTCCATTATTAGAAATTGTTTCGGAACCCGATTTAACTTCCCCCAAAGAAGCAGTTGTTTATCTTAAAACATTACATACACTGGTTCGCTATTTGGATATCTCAGATGGAAACTTACAAGAAGGCTCATTTCGTTGTGACGCCAATGTCTCTGTACGTAGAACCAATCAAAAACAATTGGGGAAACGTGTAGAAATTAAAAATTTAAACTCTTTTCGTTTTATTGAAAAAGCTATTCAATATGAAATTGATCGTCAAATTGGCATTTTAGAAATGGGTGGAAGTATCAATCAAGAAACTCGTTTATATGATACTGATAAACAAGAAACCCGCCCCATGCGTAGTAAAGAAGACGCTAAAGATTATCGTTATTTCACTGATCCAGACTTATGCCCTGTTGTCATTAATGCTGACTTCATTGAAAAAATTAAGCAGACCTTGCCTGAATTACCACAAAAAAAACATGTTCGTTTTCAAACTGACTATAAACTAAATGCTTATGACGCGAGTTTACTCACATCAGTTCGGGAATTAGCTGACTATTTTGAAGAAGTTGTCAAAGAAAAAGTCCCCGCAAAATTAGCAGTTAATTGGATCATGGGAGAACTTGCTGCCGCTCTAAACAAATCCAATTTAAGCATTCTTGAATCCCCTATTAATGCCAAACGACTTGCGGGTTTACTGCAACGCATTGCTGATCATACTATTTCTAGTACCATAGCGAAGGATGTGTTTGAAGAATTATGGCTTAGCAACAAAAACAGTGATGAAATTATACAAGAAAAAAATCTCCAGCAAGTCACGGATCAATCCACCATCTTGAAAATTATTGATGAGATTTTAAAAAAATATCCTGAACAATTAGCTGATTATAAAGCAGGAAAAGATAAGCTATTTGGTTTTTTTGTCGGTCAAGTCATGAAAGCTTCGGGTGGTAAAATAAATCCTCAACAATTAAATAA
>DAIQAW010000059.1:0-6516 GCA_036781465.1 Candidatus Aquirickettsiella sp. | reverse complement strand
TTATTAATACTGTAGAAATTTTTTCTTCTTTTAATGCTTTAATAGCCTGTGAACCGGAATAATCAAATTCTCCTGCTTGACCTATTCGTAAACCACCCGAACCTAAAATCAGAATTTTTCTAGCTTTATATCGTTGTATTTTCATAATTTTTTATAACATGCGATAAAAACGCTCAAATAACCATTGTGTATCCATGGGTCCAGGCGCAGCCTCCGGATGGAATTGTACAGAGAAAAAAGGATCTTTCTTATGCTCAATCCCCGCAACCGTTCCATCATTTAAATTTCGAAATAATACTTGCCAATCTTTAGGGAGCGATTTCTCTTTTACTGCATAACCATGATTTTGCGAAGTCAAATAACACCGTTTATTCGGTAAATAAATACATGGTTGATTTTGAGATCGATGACCAAAAATCAACTTATAAGTTTTAGCTCCGACAGCTAAAGCCATTAATTGTGTACCTAAACAAATACCGAAACAAGGCTTCTTTTTAACTAAAACCTTTTTTAAAATTGCTACCGATTCTTTACATAATTGTGGGTCACCCGGCCCATTAGAAATAAAAACTCCATCATAGTCTTCCTGACTATAATCATAATCATAAGGAACTCGTTTAATTTTTAATGGAAATTTCAATAAACAACGTAAAATATTTTCTTTTAAGCCACAATCTACAACAATTATTTTTTTTCTACCTTCACCATAATAGATCGGTTCAGAAATTGTTACTTGCTTTACCCAATCAATAGTTTCAAATTCAATAAAATCGCCATGTGGCTTATTTAATGTAGTAATTATTCCTGGCGTTACTCCATTAACTCTTAAACAATGTGTTAAAGCCCGGGTGTCCACACCCGTTATAAAAGGTATATTTTCAATTTCAAGCCAATTTACTAATGACTGTTGGGCAGCATGATTTGAGTAAAATAATGCTAATTCACTAATAATCACGCTTTTTACTTGAATTTTGTTAGATTCCCAAGTATTTGATGCAGAAACACCATAATTTCCTATTAAAGGATAGGTAAAGCATAATATTTGTCCCGCATAAGAAGGGTCTGTTAGAGACTCCACGTAGCCTAACATACCTGTATTAAATATAACTTCACCGGATACTTCAGTTGTTTGGCTTGCTGGTATATACCCAATAAAGCTTTCACCTGTTTTTAATATTAATTTTGCTGATACTAATTTTTTCATGATCTCGTCTGTTGGTGAAATTGAGTAGCAAGATAAGGGTTCCACATCATACCTGTTGCAGAAAGGGCAATATCTGCACCACTATTTAAAAATTCATTAAAATGTTCCGGAATAGTAATACCACCCATACCCAAAATAACTAAATTTAATTTTTCAGTTTGATTAATTTGAACTAATTTATTAAGACATTGTAATGCTAATTGACGGATTGGATAACCTGAAACTCCACTATAAATTCTTTTTCCAAATGCAGGCTGATGATCTTTATTCAACACACGCATACTGATAGAATTGATAGCACTAACACCTCTTGCTCCAGCCTGTGCTGCAGAGATTAATAAATTTAAAGGAGATTCATGCTCATGCATTAAACCTAACTTTAATAAAATGGGAGTATCGCCTATGCATTTCACAACCAAGGCTGTTATTTGAGAAACATGTTCAATACTCCAATAAAGAGGTTCACCCGATTTAATTAAATTAGGACATGAGAAGTTTAGCTCTATAATATCCGCACCGGCTTCTTTAGCTATTAATGCAGCAGCAGCAAAATCTTGTGACATCGATTTCAGCGAATCACCTTCACCATAAACCGACACAATCAGCACTTGACCTTCTACTAAAGAATTTTTTGCAAAAGCTATATCTTCCATAATCACTATCGGTTCCAAGCAACCATTACCAAAGGAATTACTAATTGAAATTTTGTCACTTATTTTTTCAGGTTTATTCTTGGTAAAAAGAACTTTTTTTAAATCGGTATAATTAAATAATTTTTCACATTCGAGATGAACAATATTTGGTAAAGGGTGAGTTGGGTAAGCTTGGCGTCGTATGGTTTTGTAGGTCAATACGTCAAAACCTAGTTGTGCTAATAATGCCACACCTTTACCAGTTGTTACTGCACATGCAGCTGCACCGATTTTAGAGGCTAAAGAATAGCCTAATAAAGAACTCCATTTGGTTCTGTCTGGCCAAACTCGTGTTGGTGGTCTTATTGATTGGAAAAAGGGATTGCTGAAGTTTTCTTCGAAGGTTTTACTAATGTCATAAAGAGGCGATGAAACGCTCAACATGCGATATGGCTATAAATAATTTCGACTATTTAAACCGATTTTTTAAAAAAGACCAAGTTTTTTATAAAAAAATATCTCTAGCAAGAGTTCATTTTAGTTGGTGCCGAGAAGAGGACTCGAACCTCCAAGGGTTACCCCACAAGTACCTGAAACTTGCGTGTCTACCAATTTCACCACCTCGGCAAATCTCCCCAACAAAATGTAGCATTATTTAGTCATTTTGATAAGAGGATAACCTGCTTCTAGCCAAGCGCGGAGACCACCTTGCAGCGAAGTAACATGACGATAACCCATTTTTTGAAGATTATCTGCTGCCAAGCAAGATCGAAAACCGCCGCTACAATAAACAACAATCTCTACTTCAAAATCTGGAATGTATTTCTCAATATCACGTTCAATAATACCCTTACTAAGAGGAATAGCATGAACAATAGACCCTTGTTGAAACTCATCGCGCTCACGTAAATCAATCAAATAAAATCGGTGCTGACTTTTAATTTTTTTATTTAGATCAGCAACTGTCAACTCTTTTATTTGAGGTTTTATTTTATCAACTAATTTTATAAAAGCTGATGTATGTTGCTTTCGATTGATCACGAATGTACTTCGTTCTCCGTTTCTGCTTCAATATCTTTCATGGTTAAACGAATGCGACCTTGTCTATCTATTTCTAGTACTTTGACTTTGACAATTTGGCCTTCGCTTAATACATCACTCACTTGTTCAACACGTTCTTTAGAAATTTGCGAAATATGCACTAAGCCATCACGACCGGGTAATACGTTAACAAAAGCACCAAAATCAGTCAGTTTAACAATTGCACCTTCATAAGTACGACCCACTTCCACTTCCGCTGTTACTTTTTTTATACGTTCTATTGCATTTTGGCAAGCATGTAAATCAGATGTCGAGATTCGAACGACACCATCATCGCTAATGTCGATTAAGGTTCCTGTTTCTTCAGTAATCGCGCGAATTGTCGCTCCACCTTTTCCGATTAAATCACGTATTTTTTCAGGGTTTATCTTTAAAGTAGTTATACGCGGTGCATAAGGAGAAACTTCTACGCGTGGTTCAGCTAAAGTTTCTTGCATAATATTTAATATATGAAGACGACCCTCTTTTGCTTGATTTAATGCCACCCGCAAAATTTCTTCTGTAATACCATCAATTTTAATATCCATTTGTAATGCTGTGACACCATCTAGTGTACCTGCAACTTTAAAATCCATATCTCCTAAATGATCTTCATCACCTAAAATGTCGGTTAATACAGCAAACTGATCGCCTTCTTTTATTAGGCCCATTGCTATACCCGCTACATGTTTCTTTAAAGGTACACCAGCATCCATTAAAGCGATACTTGCACCACAGACTGTTGCCATAGAGCTAGATCCATTTGATTCGGTAATTTCAGAAACAACACGTAGTACATAAGGAAAATCGGATTCACTAGGTAATACAGCACGCAAAGCGCGTTTCGCTAAATTACCATGCCCAATTTCACGCCGTTTAGGACTTCCCATTTGGCCGGTTTCACCCACGCTATAAGGAGGAAAGTTATAGTGAAGCATAAATGTTTCACGTCCTTCTCCATCTAAGGCTTCTACGGTTTGTGCATCTCTGTCCGTACCTAAGGTAGTAACAACTAATGCTTGCGTCTCGCCTCTAGTAAATATAGCCGAACCATGTGTACGTGCTAAAAATCCTGGCTGAATAGTAATAGGGCGAACTGTTATCTTATCACGTCCATCAATGCGGGTTTCGCCTGATAGAATACGACTACGTACTATTTTCTCTTCTAAATTTGCTAGGAATAACTGAATAGCTTTAGCGGAAATTCCTTTTTCTTCATCTGACCATTTCTCGATAATACTATTTCGTAAATTTTCTAATTTAGCTTTACGAATTAATTTCTCCGGAATTGTATAGGCCTTAGTATATAAAGCCTGTATAGCTTGCGTTATTTCTTGTTCCACAACTACATCTAATTGAGATGTTGTAGTTTTTTGCGTATCCCAAGCTGGCTCACCTGCCTCTTCAGCGAGCTCTTTAATAGCTTGAATAACCCCTTGCATTTGTTGATGTCCAAACAAAATAGCATTCAACATAATTTCTTCAGTAAGCTCAGCGGCTTGAGACTCCACCATTAAGACGGCTTTGTCTGTTCCTGCAACTACTAAATCTAAATCTGATGTTTCTAGTTGCTTAAAGCTTGGGTTTAATAAGTATTGTCCCTTCGAATAACCGACTCTTACTGCCGCTATCGGACCTTTAAAAGGTAAGCCTGATAAACTTAAAGCTGCAGAAGCACCAATTAATGCAGGGATATCTGCGTTAATATCCGGATTTGAAGATAAAACAGTCGCAACAATTTGCACTTCATTATAAAACCCTTCAGGAAACAGAGGTCTTATTGGCCTATCAATTAAACGCGATGTTAAAATTTCTTTTTCAGTAGGTCGTCCTTCCCGTTTAAAATAACCTCCTGGAATACGTCCAGCTGCATAGGAGCGTTCTTGATATTGAACAGTCAAGGGAAAAAAGTCTCTTTCTTCAGCTGCTTGCTGCTTGTTACCTACAACGGTTACTAAAACGGCAGTACCATCCAAGCTTACAATAACTGATGCTGTGGCTTGACGTGCAATTGCCCCAGTTTCTAGAATTATTTCCTGCGAACCAAACTGCACGACTTTCTTTATAGAATTAATTAACACGTTTACATTCCCTCAAAAAAAACAAATGGGCGAAAATTACCGCCCATTGGTACGAATAAAATGTCTTCAACGATTGGCTGAAGAATATGAACCAGGACTTAACCACGCAAGCCGAGTTGTTTAATGAGCGTTAAGTACCCCTGTAAATTAACGCTTTTGAAATATTTTAATAATTTACGACGCAAAGCTACTTTCTTTAATAAACCTTGTCGTGAATGATTATCCTTCTTATGCACTTGAAAATGGCCATTTAGTTGTTCGATAGCCCCAGATAATAAAGCAATCTGAACCTCTGGGGATCCTGTATCACCCGGAGAACGTTGAAATTTAGCCAATATTTCATTTTTAGCCAGCATAAAACCTTTTACCTCTTATAAATGAACCCGCTATTCTATGCATAATCCCTGCAACTGACAAGGATTATCTTCTTAAATTATAGTTCTAATAGTTAAATATCGATAAACCATCGCATTTTTAAGGATTACTTATAAATCGTAAGTAAAATACTTACTTTTACCCTTTTTGAGTTCGCCCTCCCCCTAAGATTCAAACATTTTTTCACTATCTGTTCTTCATAACTTAAAGTTTTTTAGAACCTAAATTTACAGCTGAAAATAAAAAAATCTACCATTGGTAATTATTTCGTATCACAAAAAATTAATAGCTTGTTTATTGTACGTTAAATTACATCATTATTTAGTATAAGTGCCGTGTCATGTTAGAATACTCACCCGCCGCTGACAGCTATTTTTGCCTTGTTTGTCAGCGTTAGAAATTATCAGCATGGACAGGTAAAATTACCGCTAATTAATAAGTGAAAATGATATGAAAACTACTAGTAGCATGAGCAGAATTCTTAAAGGGTTAATGGCTGAGTTAGGGATTAATGAATCGGAACTAGCACGACGCACCGGTGTAGGCCAACCTGTAGTACATCGAATTTGCTCAGGAGAAACTGATAATCCCAAAGTCGCCACTTTGAGTCCGATTGCCAATTTTTTTGCTATCTCTATCAGCCAACTCATCGGTGATGAGCCCATATCAGCAGATCGCATTCCAGGTACTTTTAACCCTGACGCTCAAGGATGGCGTCAAATTCCATTGCTTACTTGGCCTCAAGTGTTACATTGGCCCAATCTTCCTGAAAAATTTGCCCCCTTACCAACAATTTCTACTGATATCGACATAAGCCAGCATGCTTATGCTGTTGCCGCTAGAGATACCACCATGGAACCTCGCTTTCCAGAAGGAACTGTTCTTCTTATAGACCCCGATCTAAAACCTAATAGTCTTGATTTTGCGATTGTTCATATTGAAGGGCATGATTTACCCAATTTTAAACAAATTTTAATCGACGGTGGACATACCATCCTTAAACCTCTTAAT
Organism: Candidatus Aquirickettsiella sp.; assembly: GCA_036781465.1. Classification (GTDB taxonomy): domain Bacteria; phylum Pseudomonadota; class Gammaproteobacteria; order Diplorickettsiales; family Diplorickettsiaceae; genus Aquirickettsiella. The sequence continues at coordinate 133 of DAIQAW010000059.1, read as the reverse complement.
ACTGATTTCAAAACCTTACTATTAGATAAGCCTCATCGTTTTTTAGGTGTGATGGTTCAGTCAAGAATGGATTTTAAAAAGAAAAAATAAATCTTTTACTTAAACAAAAACGATGAACTGATGAGCTATAGTT
>DAIQAW010000058.1:0-6528 GCA_036781465.1 Candidatus Aquirickettsiella sp. | reverse complement strand
CTATTTTTATAATTTATAAACCTTAGAATAAGGCTGAAATTAAATTTTAAACAGAAAAAAGTAAATTAATTTGGCTAAATATTAAGTCAAACGTCAAGAATGGCGATTGATTTATTTTCTTTAACCCGCTTTACCATTCTGTGCAGCAAAAATTAAGCTATTCTCTGCGCCTATCTTCTAATTCAGGAATCTTCACCACTAGGGCATCACAAGATAGATGGTGAATCACCGCACTGGCGGTAGAACCAAATAACACACCTATCCCATGTCGACCATGACTCCCTATAATAATTAAATCGGTTTTTAATTGTTTCATTTTATCGAGTATCGCCACTTTAGGGGATCCAACTTCAACAAATTGATGCTTTGTAGGGATACCAAATCTTTTTGATACTTCTGCTAATTGTTTTTGTGCTTCGGCTAACATTTCACCTTCTAAATCGATGACAGCAGGGTAAGCTTGAGCAACACCATAAGCATTAATATGTTCCACTGCATGAATAACTGATAAGCTGATATGCCCACCTTTGGCTAAGGCGTGAGCACGCTTCAAAATGATGTCATCACAGGTAGGATGCAAATCTATCGCTACTAAGATATTTTCATAAATTGCCATATCTTATCTCCTGATTTAGATAAATAAACTATATTCCTAATATTTATCCTACACTAAGCAAGCTAAGATATACAGCCGCTGTATTAAACTTTGGTCGGGACGACTGGATTTGAACCAGCGACCACCTACACCCCATGCAGGTGCGCTACCAGGCTGCGCTACGCCCCGAACAGCGCACATTGTAATGTCAGGACCGTCAACTAGCAACTAGTTCCAAAAACCATAGCAAAAGAGTAAAACTAATTTTTTGGGTTCTTTAATTGCGATTTTAATTTCTGACTAGCTTGAAATAACACCACATTTCGCGAAGTGACGATGGTCGTCACTCCGGTTTTAGGATTTCGACCCGGTCGTTCTTTTTTTCTACGTCGACGAAAACTTCCTAAACCGGAGATTTTAACTGGCTCCCCTTTTTCTAAAGCTAATACAATTTCTTCAAAAAAAGCATCCGCCAGTTTTGTTGCTAGAGGTCGGCTAAGACTAGGTTCTTGTTGTCTTAAGCTGTTAATCAAATCAGCTTTGGTTAACACTGAACTCATAGTAATTTAATCCCGTAAATGAATAGCAAAACTCTGTTTAAGATTGTCGATTACTTTTTGCATTAAACCCTCCACTTCAGCATCAACTAAGGTACGTGTCGGATGCTGCCAACATAAAGCCAAGGCTAAACTACGTTTTTTCGGTTCCTGTGCTGAAAAATAGACATCAAACAAGAAAGATTGATATAACAACTCGCCCGCTTTATGATTCACACACTGCAAAATAGTTTGTGCAGAATATTTTTCATCTACCCAAAATGAAATATCCCGTCTTACCATAGGAAATTTAGAATAAGACTTAAATTGCGGTAAATGTCTGTGCTGAACAGCGGAAGTTTCTAGTTCAAAACAAAATACCGGACCCATTAAATCTAACTCAGTAATGATTTTTGGATGTAAAGCGCCAAAATAACCGACGATCTTCCCCTCACACTGCAAGTCACTGGATAAACCAGGATGCAAAGCAGGATGCGTTCCTGTTATAAACTGCACTGCATTTTTAGCAGTTAAACTCAATAAGGCTTGCAAATCAGATTTCATTGTAAAAAAGTCTAAGGGGGTATTAGCAACTCCCCATTGTTCTGGTAAACACTGTCCACTCGCAACGGCAGCTAAATATTCCTGCTGCTCAAGTTTTTCTTTATGCAACTGAAAACAAACGCCCGTTTCAAATAAACGACAACTTAATTGTTGTCGTTGTTGATTATAGCGCAAGGCATTCAATAAACCAGGCCATAAACTGGTACGCATCACTGAAAGTTCACTGGAAATAGGATTTAGTAAACTGATAGATTCTAAGTGTGGAGTTAGCGTTTGCTGAAGTCTAGGTTCAGTAAAACTATAATTGATAGCCTCGTGATAGCCACGAGCGATGAGTAAATCCTGCAAGCGAGTTAAGGAAAGTTGCAATTCTGATTGCGGTAAAAATCTTAAAGGACTATTCGGTAATGTGGCGGGAATATGTTGATAACCATGGATCCTCGCTAACTCTTCGATGAGATCGACTTCTAAGAATAGATCAAAACGCCAAGTCGGTGGCGTTACCTGCCAAGCGAGCACATCCTTATGCTGTACATTAATCCCTAAGCTAGCAAAAATACTCAAAATTTTTTCTTCTTTTAAGGAAAAACCTAAAAATTTCTGTAAATACGCCGGACGAAATTTTATATTGGACACAGGCTGCGTTGCTGATTGCACCTGTGTGATAGGTCCTGCTTGACCACCCACTATTTCTGTCAGTAATTCTGTCGCCCGCTCCAAAGCAGACACAGTAATAGCCGGATCCACACCGCGTTCAAAACGGTAAGCCCCATCGGTATTCAATCCATAGTGCCTCGCACGACCGGCAAGGCCTGTGGGATTAAAAAAGGCGCTTTCCAAAAATATATCCTGAGTTTGTTCGGTAACTGCTGAATACAAACCTCCCATAATACCAGCTAAGGCTTGCGCTTGGTTTTTATCCGCAATCACCAAGGTATTTGACTCTAAAACTAAATTTTTACCATCTAATAAAGTGATTTGTTCTTGCGCCTTGGCATAACGTACACACACTTCATCTTTTAGTTGCTTAAGATCAAAGGCATGCAGCGGTTGACCTTGTTCTAACATCACATAATTTGTCACATCTACCACGGGATGAATGCTACGCACACCACTACGACGTAAACGTTCTTGCATCCATAAGGGGGTTTTAGCTTGCGTATTGATGTTACGGATAATTCTTCCAGAATAATGCGGACAATCTGCCACAGCAGTCACTTTAATAGTCAATTTATCTTCTATAAGCACCGGCTGTTTGACAATGGCGAATTCAGTCAGCTTTTGCTGGGTTATGGCAGAAATATCACGGGCTAAACCTTTAACGCTTAAGCAATCACCGCGATTAGGTGTCAGATGAATATCCAAACAGTGATCATTTAATTGCAAATACTCACGAATATCTTTACCGAGGGGTGCATCATCAGGTAATTCCAAAATCCCGGTATCTTCTGCTACTTCAGCAAGACCTAACTCACTACCGGAACATAACATGCCCTGTGACACTACACCGCGTAATTTAGCTTCTTTAATCAATACATCGTTGGGTAATTGCGCGCCTACTTGTGCAACAGCAACTTTTAAACCCATTCGACAATTTTTAGCACCGCACACAATCTGCAAATCTGAATCCGCACCAATATTCACTTCACACACTTGTAAACGTAAGGCATCGGGATGCGGCACCGCACTTAAAACTTCACCGACAACAACTTTATTAAACACTCCGGCAACCGGATGCACTGCAGCGACTTCTAAGCCGGCCAAAGTAAGTTGTTCAGCCAATTGCTCGACACTTAAGTTAGGGTTTACCCAGGTACGTAACCATTGCTCGCTTATTTTCATATTAAAATTGCTCTAAAAAACGACAATCATTTTCAAACATTAAACGCAAATCGGGAATTCGATAACGTAATAACGCTAAACGATCGATGCCCATACCAAATGCATAGCCTTGATATTTACCCGGCGCTAAACCCACTTTTTCTAATACATTCGGATGAACCATGCCACAACCTAATATTTCTAACCATCCGGTTTGACTGCAAACACGACAGCCTGCTCCGTCACACATCACACATTGGATATCTATTTCCGCCGACGGTTCAGTAAATGGAAAATAAGCGGCACGGAAACGAATCAATAGATCATTTTTTTCAAAAAATTTCTGTAAAAATTGTGTTAATAAACCTTTAAGCTCAGAAAAATTAGCGGATTCATCGATTAACAATCCTTCGACTTGATGAAACATTGGTGTGTGTGTGACATCGGAATCGCAACGATAAACACGCCCCGGTGCAATCATTTTTATCGGCGGTTTAGCATCTTGCATTGCGCGTATCTGTGCGGGTGAGGTATGCGTGCGCAACAGTAAACCATTCGCAAAATAAAAGGTGTCATGTAAAGCACGCGCTGGATGATTACTCGGAATATTTAAGGCCTCAAAATTATAATAATCATCTTCGATTTCAGGACCTTGCTCCACCGTAAAACCCACGCTAGTAAAAAAATCGACAATGCGATTACGTATACGCGTTACAGGATGTAAACTGCCATTCGATTGGCCACGACCCGCTAAGGTGATATCCACTTTTTCACTCGCCAATTGCGCATTGATTTCTTGATTGACTAGTAACTCATTCTGCGCTTTCAACAAGGCTTCAATTTGTTGCTTAGCTTGATTAACGGCTTGTCCGGCTTTAGGTTTTTCAGCCGCTGGCAATTGCGCTAATTTTTTAAGATAATCATTTAATACACTTTTTTTACCTAATAGCGAGCTACGTAATTGTTCTAAATCAAAAGAACGTTTTGCTTCAGCAATCGATTGCGCCGCTTGCTGAATAATTTGTTGCAAATCATCTATCATGAAACTAAACCTTTTTTAATTCTTGAATCTATGCAAAGCTCGGACTCTATAAATCGTCCAGTCTAGCATATCCCTAAGACATATCGGTAGAAAATATCCCTCGCTCTAAGGAAATCTAAATTGAATGTCTTGATGCCAGAATAGTGTCGTTCAGGTCAGTTTCTGAAATGGGATTATTTAGAGGAAAGAAAAGTATCGAAAAAGAATTATCTCTACAAATAGGGTTTTGAGTTAGGTCAGTACTTCCACCCGTTTTATATCCACACGCGATCAAGGAATCTTTACTGAGTTTGCTCGCTGTATTTCGACTATTTTCTGCATGATCATCCTGTTTTTTACCCAACGTACCCGCTAGCGCAGAAAAAAAACACGCGACTGCAGCAAAAGCTGAGATGACTTTTCCATCGAAAACTTGAATGGATCGACCTGTTGCATTTAAAATTAATAAAAGACCATGCGCAATCCTACCCAAAAGAGATTTTTTATCCGCTGCAGGCACTCGCTCTTCAATCTCCTGTGTCGTATTCGGATCAACTCGTGAAAACAATTGTTTGAAACCGCTATAAAAATTAAGGATAGTGAGCACTGTAAACGGAAGATCCCCCAAAAACGCAGCAAAACCTATGATCCAAGAACCGGTTACAGTAAATGCAGGAGCTAAGCTAGGAATCCCGGTAAAACAGATAAAAAATAAGCCAAACAACGCAAAGCCCGTAAACACGACTTGTAAAAGATAACTTAATAACTGCGTAACCGTAAGATTTTTTAATGCTTTTATTTCTTTAATAAGCCATTCTAAAAAATCTTTACCCGAAGAGAACTTCGTTTGCATAATATCAACTAAAGAAACCCATGCTTTAAATATAAGTAAACTTAAGCCTATCGTCATTCCGATTACTAAAGCACTGATGAGGATACCCGGTAATATCACCGGTAGCGCTGGGAAAAGCACAGTAAGTAAGCCCATTCCAAACATAATGGTTAAAGAAGCATTGCTAAGACCCACACCCACTGAAAAAACCGCACCGAGTATAAGCAAACATTTCATACGTAGTGACAATTGACTGCGTTTACCTTGTAGGTTAATCACTTCGGTGATTCCGCCGCTTCTTGCTAAAGCGCGTAAAACCTTACTGCTGTGAATAGAAAAAAGACCATAATTCGCATAAGTGCTGGCAGAAAATATCGCCAATCCAGTCAATGCAGCAACTATTAAAGGAGCACCAAAGCCACTCAATAATAAGAACATAAATCCACCGGTAGCCAAACCGACGGCTAATCCGCTAAGCAAGCCAATGCCAATACCTAATCGGTGTAAAAACTTATCTGCTGGGGGGGTAAAAGATAAAATAGCATCAGCCGCTTTATCAAAAGTTTGATCAGTATCCTCCGGTGTTTCACTCTTTAATGCACAAATACAATCAGTAAGACAATTTATAAGTTCGGCTTTTGATTCAGAATGGATGGGAGCTAAATCTTTATCGATAAAAACACTGACTTCGTTCTGCAATCGATTAACTTCTGCGATCAAAGCAGCATGGATAGATCGCCGAAAAGATTTGTCTATACCGCCTTTGAACGTAATCTCTTTACGTAATTTTTTGTCTTCTTGTTTACGTAACGCCGGATCTTCCCATGCCATTAAAAAACTTTGTAGATTCCAAAGCCTTGTGCATAAACTCTGCTGTTTAGAGGGAAAACGTAAAAATTTAAAGGTGAAGCGATTGGCGATAGTTTTAAAAAATCTTTTCTTTTTATCTATTTCATCAGCCAATGTTCCTTCGACACAATGATTAACATCTTGGACAAACTCCTTTTCCAGAATATTGCCTAACTGAACCAAATGTTTTATATAAGCAGAAAAATTTCCTTCGAGTAATAATTGATTATTTGCTTCGATTAAGAGTTTGAATTGCATATAAAATTATTTTTCTTTTATGTAAACTTGTTAGACGCGCCCTGAATTTACG
>DAIQAW010000057.1:2297-6541 GCA_036781465.1 Candidatus Aquirickettsiella sp. | reverse complement strand
ATATAAAAAAAATAAAAAATATGCAAAATTCAATAAAAAAGTTGAAAACTAGATGAATAAACAGTACGAAAGTTTAGATAGGCCAAGTTAAGCGAATCATCAAAAAATTTTATCGATTGCGTTAAACATGACATTGTCATTTTGCTATTCGCAAAACCTCTAGTTAGGTATAATTGCCGAAATATTCAGTTGGATGTGTTATGCAAATCAATCGAGCACGCTTTATTACTTTAGAGGGCATTGAGGGCGTAGGAAAGTCAACACAACTCAAATTTATCGCCGACTATTTACAGCAAGCGGGGATCCCGCTGACTGTTACGCGTGAGCCGGGTGGTACAGAAGTCGCAGAAGCCATACGGGCTTTAGTGTTACAATCTGATTTTTCACCGGAAACTATTATTCCTGAATCCGAGCTATTATTATTTTTTGCTGCACGTGCACAACATATACATTATGTCATTAAACCGGCATTGCAGCGCGGTGATTGGGTGCTCTGTGATCGATTTACTGAAACCAGTTACGCTTACCAGGGCGGCGGTAGGGGCATTGACTTGGCCTTTATTCGTAGTTTGCAGCTATGGGTACAACAAGATTTAAAAATGGATGCCGTTTTATTACTCGATGCACCGGTCGATATTGCCTTACGCCGTACGCAACGTCGAAAAACCGCAGACCGTATTGAAGCCGAGAAACAAGACTTCTTTACGCGCGCACGTGCCAGTTACCTCGAGCGGGCCAAACAAATGGCAGATTGTTATCATGTGATTGATGCCAGTCGTTCATTAAAGGATGTGCAAAAACAAATTAAGCAGGTGTTGGAGCAACTATTCGTATTATGGGTAAAATTGGATGAATAATTATTCAGCGCCTTTACCATGGCAAGTTCAACAATGGCAGCAACTCTATCGCTGTCATCAAGAAGGCCGATTAGCACACGCTTTATTACTAGTAGGACAAGCGGGTTTAGGTAAAACCTTATTTGCAGAAAATTTTGCTAAAACCTTGCTCTGTAAGCAGCCAGTGAAACAAATAGCGTGCAGCCGTTGTCGTGATTGTGTGTTAGTTGCAGCGACAACACATCCAGATTTGTGTTGGCTTGCTACAGAAAAATCCAGTCAGGGCATTAAAATTGATCAAGTACGCGCGGTGATAGAAAAATTAAATCACACCAGTCAAGCAAGCTACAAAATTATTGTAATTAATCCAGCGGATAGCTTATTGCTGGCAGCGAGTCATGCTTTATTAAAAAGTTTAGAGGAACCGAGTGAGCGTACCTTATTTATTTTATTGACTGAAAAAATTGAATGCTTATTACCCACTATTCGTAGTCGCTGCCAAGTGATTCGCTTTGCGGCGCCAGAAAAATTGCTGGCGACGACTTGGTTAGCGCAGCAACTACCTACGTCAACACCTATCGATAAGCTTTATCGGTTATCCGCCGGCGCGCCATTACTTGCATTGCACTATGCGCAGCAAAATTATTATTCATTTTATACCAACTTGTTGGCCTCATTAACGCAGTTATTTAATCAAGAATTGGATCCCGTCCACTGTGCAGCACAGTATGTGAAAAATGATACGCTGCAATTATTATCAACACTATTGAATGTTATCAGCGAATTGCTTAAATGCCAGTTACTGAATGGATATTTAGCGATAGAGGATACGTTAACGCATTTGGCCGCGCGCATACCAACGGATTTTTTGTTGCAGTATTTTGATAGCTTATTGGCATTACAAGCGCATACCGCTAAAATTACCTTGAACTTACCCTTAATGTTAGAAGATTTGTTTTCTCGTTGGGCTTTACTAGGTAAATCATGTTAGTTGACTCACATTGTCATTTGGATCGATTGGATCTGGATTATTTTAAAAAAGATCTAAGTGCCTGTCTGGAATTTGCTAGAGAGCAAGGTGTGATGCACTTTCTTTGTGTCTGTATTGATTTAGCCAATTTTCCGACCGTGTTAACGATTGCTGAGCAATTTACCGATGTTTCCGCGTCTGTCGGCGTGCATCCTACCGAACAAGTTGCTAAAGAAGCGACATTGGATGAATTAATTAAGCTTGCAAAACATCCTAAAGTGGTGGCTATCGGCGAGACAGGTTTGGATTATTACCGTGAAAATACCGTAAAGAAATGCCAACAACAGCGATTTCGGCAGCATATTCGCACGGCTATTGCGGTGAATAAGCCATTGATTGTGCATACTCGAGCAGCGCGCGCAGATACTTTGCGCATTTTAAAAGAGGAGGGTGCGCAGCAGGTGGGTGGTGTACTGCATTGTTTTACGGAAGATTTAGGTATGGCGGAGGCCGCTATTAAAGAAAATTTTTATATTTCTTTTTCTGGAATTATAACGTTTAAAAATGCTGCTGAATTAAAATCTATCGCACAAACATTACCTCTGGAGCGCCTATTAATTGAAACGGATTCGCCTTATTTAGCCCCGCAACCATTTCGAGGTAAACCTAATCAGCCAGCTTATGTGCGTTACGTCGCTGAATATTTAGCTGAATTGCGAGATTGTTCTTTAGAAAATATTGCCAATCAAACCACCACTAATTTTTTTACCTTATTTAAACAAGCACAACATAACTAGTCAGTGGATAGACGTTAACTTTTTAAAGAGAGACGTTTTAAATGATGCGCGTATTAATTTTCTGTGTACTGTTTGTTAGCTGTAGTCTATCTATGGCGGAAAGCGCTAGCGAACGAGCTACCGCGGCGTATTTTACTTCGATACAGACCCAACCCAAAAAATTAAGCCGTTTTTTGCATGACATGCCGAAAGGAGGGGATCTGCATAATCATCTCGGTGGTGTGAGTATGGCAGAGAATATGTTGCGTTATGCGCAACAGGATGCTTTGTGTATCAATAGCAGAAATTTTAGCATACAGAGCGATCTCAATTGTCCAAATCAACTGAGCATTGCGCAGATACAAAAATTCCCCATTTTATACAATCAACTGATTGACGCCTGGTCGATGCATCATTTTCGTCCGGATAAAGAATCGGGACATGATCATTTTTTTGCGACATTTATAAAATATTTACCTATTTTAATGAAGCATCGTGCCGAGATGGTGAATGAGGCAGTGGAAAGGGCGTGCCAAGAAAATTTAAGCTACCTGGAACTGATGATTATGCCAGATGATGATAAATCCGGATTATTAGGCAGTCAGATTGCTTGGGATAATAATTTAGAGAGCTTGCGCGAAAAACTTTTAAAATCAGGGGTGCTTCCTATTGCACGGGATATTTCTAAGAAATTAGATAGCTATCAAAAGCCATTGCAAACATTTTTAAACGGGCCTGGAAAGCAATTGTGTCCAGATTTTAAATTGCGTTATTTGTATCAAGTATTACGTGAGCAGCCGCGTAGCCAAGTTTTTGCACAATTATTAACTGGTTTTGAAGTGGCCAGCCGCGATCCACGCATCGTCGGTATTAATCTCGTACAAGCGGAAGATGGAAAAATATCCATGCGTGACTATTCCTTACAGATGCGTATGATAGGATTTTTACATCGACATTATCCCAAGGTTAAGATTAGTTTGCATGCGGGCGAATTGGTTCCTGGTTTGGTACCGATGAATGGTTTACGCTTTCATATTCGTGAAGCCATACAGAGTGCGCAGGCTAATCGAATTGGTCATGGTGTGGACATTCGCTATGAGGATCATGCTTTACAGTTATTACAGGAAATGGCTAAAAAACAAATATTAGTTGAAATCAATCTTAGTAGTAACGCAGCCATACTCAATGTTAAAGACCAACAACATCCGATACTGCTTTATCGACAACATCAGGTTCCAGTGGCTTTATCTACGGATGATGAAGGGGTTTTAAGGACTAATCTAACCGAGCAATTCAAGATTGCGGTAACAAATTATCATTTTTCTTATTTGACCTTAAAACAATTAGCGCGTAACAGTATTCATTATAGTTTTTTACCCAGAGCGAGTTTATGGCAAGATGCCCATTATCAATATCCGGTTTTATCCTGTAAAAATAGCTTAAGCAGCGGTCAGTTGTCTTCGAGTTGCCAAGATTTCTTAGCGAGCAACGAAAAAGCGAATAGCGAATGGAAATTAGAACAACAATTTTTAAAATTCGAACAGCAATTTATTCAGCATCGTTGCTAATTTAGCGCTGATTGATTGCTTAGAGTGAAAAAAAAATGGCGTAAGCGATACCGCCAAATAAAGTCCATTTGATTAAATAATAAGTGGGTTTATT
>DAIQAW010000057.1:0-2287 GCA_036781465.1 Candidatus Aquirickettsiella sp. | reverse complement strand
TTTATTCCATTTTTTAATGCGTTTGCCGATGCGACGAATAAAATAAACATATTTAAAGATGCGATTCACACCGCCGGCCTGATCCGATGCATCATTCGGCGCAGCCGCAGCGCTCATCAAGTAACGCCCCACTAAATAATTAAATTGCTGTGCCCAACGATATTTTAAAGGTCGTTCAATATCACAAAATAAAATTAGTCGGTTTTGACCGCTGGTGTTTTCTGCATAATGAATATAGGTTTCATCAAAGATGACGCCTTCACCATCCCGCCAACTATAGTGCGTGCCGTCGACATTAATATAACAACGATCATCATTGGGAGTCATGAGTCCTAGATGATAGCGTAATGAGCCCGCATAGGGATCGCGGTGACGAGGTAAACGACTTTTATCTGGTAATTCAGCAAACATGGCCGCTTTAATTGAGGGTAGTGTTTTTAGTAGCGCTGTGGTTTTCGGGCAGTGGATTACTGCAGAGGGATGATGGCTATTATACCATTTTAGATAAAAACGTTTCCAACCGGTTCTGAAGAAAGAATTGAATCCGGCATCATCATATTTTTCGGAAGCTTTAACTTGTTGTTGAATTAAAAGATGCATGCCTTCTTCACGTATCAGCTGCCAATTTTTTCGTAAAATTTCTAATTCAGGAAAATTTTCCAGTTTCAGATAGGGTGCATTAGGTAGCGCCGAAAAGTGATACATAAACACATTCAGCGGCGCGAAAAAAGTCGAATGATCCGAGAGTTGACGCCAAAACGGATAACGCTGTTTTCCGCGACGATGAATGTAAAAAACACATCCGGCAAATAAAATAACAATGATGTATTTCATTAACGATTTCTTAGCCTATTCAAAACAATATGTTTTGTATAAAACTGTCAATAATTCACCTTTTAGTAAAAAGTCCTGTTAAGCCATTAAACCATGGTTTGATTTGCACACGGTCTTTGCTATTAATTTGTATTAATTTATAAATTAAAGTGACTTTTAGGATAATATCTTGTTTTTATTCGGGTCTAAGGTTAATATCATCATAATTTCTTTTCTTGCAAATATCTACTAAAAATAACAAGTGAAACACTCTTTTTCTTTTTCGGTTAGCGTTGTATTCGCGCTTTTGTGCGTACTTACGGTTAAATTCCTCTTGGCCTGGTTTATTCCCATTACTGCGGATGAAGCTTATTATGCTATTTGGGGTGCTTATCTTAGTGGTGGAGGGTATGATCACCCCCCCATGATAGGGTTTGTTTTATACCCGTTGTTGCAATTCGGTCATCATGCCTTGACGCTGCGTTTGCCGGCAATCTTTAGTAGTCTATTACTAGGTGTTGTAACCTATCTTTATCTAAAAAAAGACGACCCAGAGCGTGCGGCTATCACTAGCATTCTATTAATGATTGCACCGATTAGCCTATTTAATATTATTGTGACTACCGATACACCCTTATTTATATTTTCGTTTTTGTCGGTGATGTGCGTCTTGCAAGCTTTAAGAAATAATGATGCATGGTATTGGTTTGCACTGGGCGGATTGTTTTTAGGACTCGCTTTTTTCTCAAAATATTTTGCATGCCTATTAGGCTTAGCCTATGCGGTGTATTTTCTTTTTATTGCACCAAACCGGGCGCGTCTCCTGGGTTTAGGTTTGTTAGCTTTATTCACACTGCCTTTTGTCGTGCAGAATATCTATTGGAATTATCACCATGATTGGTCGAATATTTTATTTAATATTTACAATCGAAATAATGATATGGGCTTTAGCTTTAAAACCATTTTAGCCTATGTACTTATTTTATTGTATTTAATTACGCCGCCATTAGTGTTTGTACTTGCTAAATTCCCAAAACAGCAATTAAAACAGCAGGCATTATTTTACTTCTTTTTTATACCCTTGCTATTATTTTTTCTGCTCAGTAGTTTTAAACCGATAGGTTTACATTGGCCGCTTGCGTTTATTCCGTTAATTTATGTTTGGGCGGGCCAGTATTTAAGCAGTGAAAACCTAAGAAAACTATTAAAATTTACCGTTTACTGGAGTGGAGTACAGCTAATCCTGATGCTTAGCTTATTGCTTATTCCTCTTAAATCGGTGCAAGATCGGCATATTCTGGGTTTAAACTATAATAAGATCGTTTATTTTTTTCGTCATAAAACCATTAATGACTTGTTAAAAGAAAAATATTCACTGGATTATATTTATGCAAGTCCTAACTATGCGGATGCTTGTTTATTTTTTTTCGATACGAATCATTATGCATCGGTATTTTTAAAAGGATCTTATCAT
>DAIQAW010000056.1:6246-6635 GCA_036781465.1 Candidatus Aquirickettsiella sp. | reverse complement strand
GTACTTACGCTTAAAGGAAATAAAATAATCGCTAAAATTAAAAATAATAAGGGATAAATCAATTCTTGATAATAACGAAAAACAGCTAGTAACTCACTACGCAAATTAGTTAAAAATTTTAAAAAAAAATTTAACATACCTTTGCGTCTAAAAAAATTTTTTTTATTTCCAAAGGCAAAGAATACATCGCTTGATGGCTGGAAAAAACAATGATACCTCCCCTAGCACTTTGTTTTTCCATTAAAAAAGATAAAAATGCAATACCGGCACTATCGAGAGAAGTGAACGGCTCGTCCAAAATCCAACAATCTGCTTTGATCAATAATAATTTTGCTAGACTCAAACGTCGTTGTTGTCCTGCAGAAAGTTGCGTTAATAAAGTATCTGAG
>DAIQAW010000056.1:0-6236 GCA_036781465.1 Candidatus Aquirickettsiella sp. | reverse complement strand
ATCTGAGCAATCTTTTAAATCTAATTGGTCTAATATCTGATGAATAGTATGGATTGCTTTGCGTTTGGTTTGCTTATGGATTAAATTTCGCCTGGCCAAACATAAATAAAGATTTTCGGTCGGACTCAATGCAGATTTCATACCTAAGCGGTGATTAACATAAAGTAAATTATCGGTAAAATTTATGTTGTTTTTCTTAATGGCAATGCCATTCCACATTACTTTTCCACTTAAAGGAATACGTAAGCCGGTTAATATCTGTAATAATGTAGTTTTGCCTGAACCATTTGCACCAACAATATGTAATATTTGCGTCGGAAAAAGCTGAAAAGTTAGTTGTTTAAACAGAATTCTGTTATTACGTTCAAAAGAAAGATCCTCTACAGTTAACACACTCTTCATTCCTTGATAAAATAATGGGATTATCCTTTTCAATGCCTATTTAACAAAGTGCTGTTGTTACAAAACAGGACGTAGGCTATATTATTCCTTTTTCAAACGAGTTAAAAGGCCAATAACCATGTCATTTCTTCTTCAATATGTTGTTTTCCTAGCGAAGCTATTTACATTGGTACTTGCTATTTTAATAGTAACCGCCGGAGTTTTCTCTATTACTCGCAAAGCTAAAGAACAAAATAAGAATAAACTATGCATTAAAAAACTTAATAAAAAATATCAAGAATTTGCGGAAACATTGAATTCAGAAATTTTAGATAAGAAGCAATTAAAAAAATACGCTAAAGAGCAAAAAATTAAATTAAAAAAATCTGCTAAATTATTGAAAAAACGAGTATTTGTTTTAAATTTTCAAGGTGACATCAAAGCAACTGCCGTCAATAATCTACGCGAAGAAATCACCGCTCTCATCCAAGTAGCTAAACCGCAAGATGAAGTCGTATTACGCTTAGAAAGTGGCGGTGGTATGGTTGCGCCTTATGGATTAGCGGCTTCACAGTTACAACGTTTAAAAGATAAACGTATCCCTTTGACGGTTACTATCGATAAAATTGCCGCAAGCGGTGGATATCTAATGGCTTGCGTCGGTGATAAAATCTTAGCGGCACCGTTTGCAATTATTGGCTCAATCGGTGTCGTAGCACAACTCCCAAACTTTCATCGTTTTTTAAAAAAAAGAGATATTGATTTTGAATTACTAACCGCAGGGGAATATAAACGTACACTGACCATTTTTGGAGAAAACACTGCTAAAGCACGAGAAAAAACCCAAGATGACCTGGAAGAAATCCATCATCTTTTTAAAGCTTTTATCCAAGCTAACCGAAAGCAAGTCGATATGGCGGTAGTCGCTACAGGAGCTCATTGGCTTGCAAAAGATGCACTTACACTCAATTTAGTTGATGAACTCATTACCAGTGATGATTATTTAAGTGTACTAGCTGCTAGCGATAAAGCAGAAATTTATGAATGCCAGTATCTGACTAAAAAATCCGTGGCCGAAAAATTAAGCAGTAATGTACAATCTGCTTTCGATAAATTAATGTGGTTTAAAAACTAGCTTTTGATCCTAAAATTTGCGTGTTCCCTGTAGCAACTTTATGTATGTTAAAGAATGGAATCTTTGAAATTGGATTCTTGGCTCTCGACGAGACATGGAGAGCACAAAGTGCGAAGTCAAGGAGCCCGCGATAGGCGCGCGTTGACGGGCGAAGCAGGAAACGCCTCACGCCGTCAAGTCATTGTGGGAGACGCGGGCATGAATCCCATTAGGGATGAGTGCGCGTCGGACGCAGGACGGTCGCGGCCTAATAATAGTCGCGTGATGCGAACAAATTTCAGGGACATGACGGCCGAAATTTTTCGTGAGCATAGCGACTCGCTTGTATTTTTATGTAATTTTATGACCCACTATAAAGAAATAAGTGCACTTATCACCGGTGGTTTACTCGCCTTTGCTTTTGCCCCGATGTGCATTTACCCTTTAGCTATCTTCTCGCCTGCCATATTATTATTGCTATGGCTAAATAGCTCAGCTAAACGCGCTTTTATTTTAGGATTACTTTTTGGCATAGGTTTTTATGGTATCGGCGTCTCGTGGGTATTTATTAGTATTCACGAATTTGGTCATACTTCTCTTTTTCTAGCTTCGTTAATTACCGCACTATTTATTTTTATATTAGCCTTATTTACAGCCATTCAAGGCTTTCTAGTCAATCGTTTTTTTCCTAGTAGTACATTCATCAAACTCTACTTAATCTTCCCTAGTTCATGGGCGTTAGCCGAATGGGTACGTAGTTGGATATTTACTGGTTTTCCTTGGTTATTATTAGGCACTAGCCAAGTAAATACCCCGCTGAGTGGTTATGCGCCTATTTTGGGAATAGTTGGTCTGACTTTTCTAGTCGCTTTGTCCGCAAGTTTATTGCTTTCGTTATTCTGTCCCTTATTAAACAAACGTTTTGATTGTCAGTTCGATCTAAAAAATTTTTACTATTCAGGATGCTTACTGGCATTAATAGGTATATGGGCCATAGGTTATCTATTAAGTTTTATCCCTTGGACGCATATACAAGGAAAACCAATTCAAATCAGTCTGATTCAAGCGAATATCCCCCAAGAAATAAAATGGGAACCTGAATACCAAAAAGCATCATTAATACACTATCAACAATTAACACAATCACATTGGGATAGTCGACTGATTATTTGGCCAGAAGCCGCGATTCCTCTCTTACAAAATCAAGCAGTAGACTTTTTAAAGCAGCTTGACAAGCAAGCCAAACAGCATACTTCCACATTGATTACAGGAATACCTATCCAAAAAGACTTTCAATATTATAATGGCATGCTAGCGTTAGGCTTGGATCATGCGACCTATTATAAACAAAGACTGGTTATTTTTGGTGAATATCTGCCTTGGTGGATAATTTGGGCTCACGGCTTATTAAATTTATTAGATATACCAATGTCTAGCTTTTCACCGGGGCCGAGTCATCAACCCGCATTTAATGTAGCCAACGTTAATTTAGGTACATTTATTTGTTATGAAATTGCTTATTCCAACTTAGTCCGACAAGCATTAAAAGATCATGCTCAGTTACTATTAACTATTAACGATGATGCTTGGTTCGGTCATTCTTTTGCCTTAGCTCAACATCTACAAATTGGCCAATTTCAAGCATTAGCCACCGGGCGTTATTTAGCTTTTTTAAGTAATACCGGTCTAACGGCTATTGTAACTCCTAAAGGAAAAATTATAGCGAAACTCCCCGCTTTCGAGACGGGTGTATTAACAAACTCGATTTATAAAACTGACGGGTTAACACCGTGGGTATACCTCGGCGATGGTTCCATTATTATCTTTTTAGTGGGATTATGTATCTTATGTTACGCTTATCGAAAAGCTCACATTTAGATGTTTATCCTTCAGTTAACTCAGGCTATTATATAGATTGGTGTCTTATCCGAGCAGTTATCACAATAAAAATTTGACTTATTATATAATTAGCAAATAGTTGAATAATTTTTAATCTATTTGAATTAACAGTACTTTAAAAAAGAAGCCTATACTCACAGCAATTGGATTTCTGGCAAGGCGCCGTAAAAATAAAGCAACCGAAGTGTATTATCCATACATGAGGATTGCGAATTAAGTGGTAACCCAGACATTAAGTGCGAAGAGTATAACTAAAACAAGGTATCTAGTCACATGCAAGAACAATATCAACCCTTAGCGCTTGAAGCTGACATCCAAAAATTTTGGGAAGAACATCAATGTTTCAAGGTCACTGAAGATCTAAATAAAGAAAAATTTTATTGCCTCACTATGTTTCCCTATCCTAGCGGTCATTTACATGTAGGCCATGTTCGGAATTATGTTTTGGGCGATGTGATTGCCCGTTACCAGCGTATGTTAGGTAAAAATGTTTTGCATCCCATCGGTTGGGATGCTTTTGGTTTACCGGCTGAAAATGCGGCTATTGAAAAAGGAGTACCTCCTGCTAAATGGACTTATTCCAACATTGAACATATGCGCACGCAATTTAAACAACTCGGCTTAAGTTTTGACTGGAGCCGCGAAATTACTACCTGTAAACCTGATTATTATCGTTGGGAACAATGGCTGTTTATTCAATTACTTAAAAATGGTCTAGTCTATAAAAAAAATGCCGTAGTCAATTGGGATCCTATTGATAAAACGGTGTTAGCGAATGAGCAGGTTATTGATGGTCGTGGCTGGCGTTCTGGTGCACTTGTAGAACGTAAAGAAATTCCGCAATGGTTTTTAAAGATTACCGCTTATGCAGATGAATTATTAAATGACTTAGATACTTTAGAAGCATGGCCTGATGAAGTTAAAACTATGCAACGCAATTGGATAGGTCGATCCCAAGGTTTAACTGTTCAATTTAAAGTCAATCATCCTGAGTTAGACACTATTGAAATCTTTACTACGCGCCCCGACACCTTATTTGGCGCTACTTTTATCGCGGTTTCCCCCAGTCATCCTATATCACGTTATATAGCTAAACACGATCCCAAACTACAAGCTATCATTACAAGTTTTCAACAAATCCCCACCTCTGAAGAGGCAACTGCACATTTAGAAAAGAAAGGTTTTACAACACAGCTTACTGCCTATAATCCTCTGACTCATGAAAACATACCGATATGGATTGCTAATTTTGTAAAAACTGATTACGGTTCCGGAGCGATCATGGGAGTCCCAGCGCACGATGAGCGCGATTTTGAATTCGCAAAGAAATACCATTTACCTATACGTCCTGTCATATTATCCACTCAGCCACATGATTTTCAAACTGCCCCTTTAATTTCGGATACTGGCATATTAATTAATTCGGGTCCCTATACAGGTTTAAGTGCTGAACTGGCGTCTGTCACTATTGCAAAACAGTTAATAAAAGAAGAAATAGCCGTGCATACAACCCACTATCGACTTCGTGATTGGGGTGTTTCACGTCAACGCTATTGGGGGACACCGATTCCAATTATTTATTGTCCTACTTGTGGTGTTGTTCCTGTCCCTGAAGAAGATTTACCTGTGCTACTTCCCGAAACAATACAGTTTAATGGTGTAGGCTCACCTTTAAAAAATATGCCAGAGTTTTATCAAACCCATTGTCCTACTTGTAAGCAACCTGCTAGGAGAGAAACTGATACTTTAGATACGTTTGTAGAGTCTTCCTGGTATTACGCACGTTTTGCCTGCCCTACACAGAATAAAGCCATGTTAGATGATAGAGCAAAATATTGGACGCCCGTTGATCATTATATTGGAGGTATTGAACACGCCGTATTGCACCTACTCTATGCACGTTTTTTTCATAAAATATTACGTGATTTAGGTTTACTGAATTCTAATGAACCCTTTACGCGTTTGTTGACACAAGGCATGGTCCTTAAAGACGGTGCAAAAATGTCTAAATCTAAAGGCAATACCATCGATCCTGCTAAATTGATATCACAATATGGAACAGATACCTTAAGGTTATTTATTTTGTTCGCCGCTCCTCCTGAACAATCCTTAGAGTGGTCTGACGCGGGTATTGAAGGCGCTTATCGCTTTTTAAAACGTTTATGGACGTTAGCCTATAACAATCCTTGGATAATAGAGCTCAATGAAACTCATCAACATAGCCTCACACAGTCCATCGATTGGACAAAGATTCCTCATGAGCAGCGTAATTTACGCCGTCAAGTCCACGAAATTTTGCAACTTGCGCGCAATGATTTTGAAAGGCAGCAGTTTAATACGGTTATTGCCAGTTGCATGAAGCTTTTGAATACATTGCAAACAGCCAGCCAATTATTAAGCTCATCTACTGATGAAGCATTACATACGATTAAACATATCATATGGCAAGGTTTAGGCATTCTATTGCGCTTATTGGCTCCCATCGTTCCTCATATAACCCATGCTTTATGGAAAGAACTGAAATTTCCAGGATTAATTGGTAAAGCACATTGGCCAAAAGTGGCGGCCGATGCGTTAACTGTCGAAAAAATTGATTGGGTCGTACAAGTGAATGGTAAATTACGTGCACAATTATCACTTGATATACACTATAATGATGAAGCACTTAAGGCGGTGATTCTCAATGACCCTCAGATCAAACGCTATACTAAAAATCAAACGATTAAAAAAATTATTTGTGGGCTGGGCACGGGTGAACATTTAGAATATTGGGGTTATGATAAGAAGAAGATTAATGAAAAAGATTGGAACGAAGAGATAATATTAGACGATGGTTTTATAG
>DAIQAW010000055.1:1958-6652 GCA_036781465.1 Candidatus Aquirickettsiella sp. | reverse complement strand
GCCTATCGCGGGCTCCTTGACTTCGCACTTTGTGCTCTCCATGTCTCGTCGAACGGAGCCTGTAAATCATTGTGTGAGAGTGTTTCACTAAACTGTGTCAGTAATAATTTATCGTAACTGTAAATTTAATCGGCCATCAAAAAATATCTGCAGTTGAGAGGCACGCGATGGTTTATGCGAGTCAATCTAAAACAAGAATATCCATTGCGGTGCCTTTAAATTTTGATGCGGTGGCAATTATAAAAAAACAATTAGGGAAATATCCTGAGTTTGTTTTTACTTACCAGGGAAAACTTATTAAGAAATGTAATACCACTGCATGGCGTAAGGCATTAAAGCGAGCAGGAATAGAAAATTTTCGTTGGCATGATTTACGTCATACCTGGGCTTCGTGGCATGTGCAAAATGGAACTTCTTTATACGAGTTACAGAGACTGGGTGGTTGGTCTTCATATGAAACCGTACAACGGTACGCACATTTAAATAGTGATAGCCTCAAAGAAGCTGCGGGAGAGTTGGTACAAAACCATACATTCAGTTGAACAACTCTTGAAAAGTGGGGTGAACGATGGGGATCGAACCCACGACAACCGGAATCACAATCCGGCATAATAAATGAAATAAACGTTATAAATCAATGCCCTGCGATATTTTGCTTACCTAAAATCCTACACAAAACTACCTTGATTTATGCACAGTCTATCATGTCCTGGTACAATTTTGGTACATGAGATTTACCTTTGACTCAAGCCGTTTGTACGACTTCGTCTAAACTAACCAAATTTAGCTGCTAATTTAAATGCAATTAGACATTATCTGTCAGATTATTGATCCACTATGTATTTTCTATGAAAAAAATTTATTTCAAAATTTTGATGTATGGGTTTTCATTAAGGAGTAATTACATTAACATGCCCGTCAGGAATGAGATCACACGTACCACCGTTGAATGTGATGATTAATTGATGTGTCAGCACCATACCGCCTATAATTTGTGCCGCTTCTTCCGGCTTCATATCGGGAGTCGCATGGTTGATATCTTGAGCAATTACAAAATAAGTCCAAATTCCTTTATCATTAGTGCTAAAAAAACGTCGACCGGTGTAGATACCGTCATTGGCTTTTTTATCTGCATTAAACGCTACACCATTATCTTGTAAAATTATCTTATCGAATTGCCCATTGGGGCCGATCAGAAAACATTGAACAAATAGTTGATCGCCTTTTAATAATTTATTGTTTTGATCATAAAACATGGCTTCAATAATAAATTCTTCGCGCTTATAGACTTTTAAGATATCGGGTGCTTTTATTTCATATTTGGAAATGGTGTGAATATTTTCGTTGACCTCAGACGTGTTATAAGTGTAAGTCGTGACATTAGTATGCCGCGTATACTTCCATTCTGCGCCGACCTTAAATGGTTTCCCCAACTCTATGGGTTCTATGTATTTATAGATAAAGTTTAATTCTTCTTTTAAGGTTATTTCTCCAGGGCCAGGTGGGGTGTTATCAGCACCTTTACGGAAAGGATCGCGAATATCACTCGCGCCAGCGGCAGTTGCCACCGCAGCGGCTGCCGCCACTAAACCCGCCGCTACATAACTGCTACCACCACCACTGGCTTCAACACCACAGCAATCTTCTTCATCCGATCCGCCACCGCCTCCCGATCCACCGCTGACTGTTACCTCTCCATCACCACCCACCGCTTCTGCAATTGCGGCTGCAATTAAAAGAAGCACAGCTAAAATACAGAGTAAAATTTTCCACCAGGGATCTTGGAAGGGTAAATCACCATATTGATCTGAATAAGGAGGAGTGGGTGTAACAGTGACTTTGATATCTTTTAGTAAATAACCTGGCAAGCAAAATTCGAAATTCGGATCATGCCCTTGAAATCCTTTTATGAGATATTCAAGTACATTGACATTTTTTACTCTGGAATTTTTATCACGATGCTGTAACAGGGTGCCTTTTAACGAGTTTAATTCTTTATTTTTAACTTGAGGACGACATCCACAAGGATCGTATTTTGGTCTCCGGCAACATTTTTTATCTTTAGGGCGTACAACTTTGTTGATTTCGAGTGAGATAATTCCCTCAGGTGTAATGGCACTAAATGAACCATCTCCAGGGTTGTAACCTAGTTTTGTTACAAATATTTTCTTAATAATTCGAACATCTCCAGAAGGGGTTTCAATAATAAAACTGATTAAATGTTTTCCTGGGGCCGCTGCACTAAAATCAGCTTCCCAATTAAATAAATATGAAACACCTCCTTCTGCATTGGCTATAGGAATCGTGGCAGGAGATACAATAATTCCTGGATCGGAAATACTTTCTACATACACTTGTATGTTGGAAACGGCGGCACCAGTATTTTTTATATGTGCGTTGATTGTTTGTTTACCAATCGAAGCCTCAAAAATTCCATCGGGTAACATCAATCCAGTAAAAGGTTCAGTGGCAAAGGGTCTGTTGGGTATTGTAAAAGACATACTTATTTACTCCTTCTTAATTGATGGATTGCTTCACTCAGTATCAAAATTCCGAGACCGCCTATTATTTTTCCATCGACTTCTTGGAGTATATGCACTAAGGCAGCATCGCCCCGTAGTTGACCAACAAAGTTTAATCCACTACAAACGTTTCCTTTGACTGGAAATCTTTCTACAATGGGTTTAGCACCTTGAATAGCTGCTTTATCTGGGCAAGGGCGCATGACAAATCCTGCATGTTCAACAGTCCCTTTGGCTTGAAAGGGGATTTTCATTGGGCTGAAATGTTTCTCAAGTGGGTTAAGTTCTTCCAATTGTCCAGGCTTGCTGTAAATTCTAAATACTCGATCCTTACGTGAACTATTACATATTGAAAAGTTGACTGAAAACATCATCTCCATAGATTTTAATGCTGTAACAACTGTAAGGTTTCTTTGTGCGACATGACGATCAGTGGGTACATTAAATACAGGTGATACAGGAAGGGGGTCTGCTATTGGGTGGAACACTTCTGCAAGTACACATTCATGTCCATTGTTAACATAGACAGGAACCCAGGGTATTAAGCACAAAACATCTCTTACTTCACTGGCCGCTAAGGATACATTCGAGCTACCAATAAAATTGGCGGTATTTCGGTCAAAACCCACAGCAGGATTGGCCCAATAAAAACGAACTTGTGCATTATTGACGAATGAGGCGCCATTATTTCGAACCTTTGCCCACATAAAACACATATCGCCCACGACAGGTTGGCCAGGTGGCCCTTCAGGATTATCACCAGGGACTGTCCAAATATTGGGACTTAAATACCAATGAGGGATACCGTCTTGAATTTCCAGTTCGACTGCCATAGATTTTTCCTTATCTATCCATTTACTCCATTATAAAGTAAAAATTAATTTTTATAATATCTTTTTTTTATAATATCTTTATTTATAGTTAGACTAACTACAGACTATAATTCACTTTTCAGGAGATTTCTATGCGCTTAGCCACTTTTAATGTTGAGAATATGTTTGAACGGCCTAAAGCGATGAATTTGGAAGATTGGAAGGAAGGCACTAAAATTTTAGATGATTTCAAGCAATTAAATACTTTAATCCAAAAAGAAAATTATACTTCTAAAATTAAATCTAAATTATTGGAAATAATGAAACGTCACAAAGGATTGCTGATTAATAGTGAAAGCACTTATATTCGATTACGGGAGATACGTGGTAAGTTTATTGCCAAATCTAAAAATAAACCCACTGAAATTGCTGCCTCAGGTCGTGGTGATTGGATAGGATGGTTTGAGCTTCAAAAAGAAGCAATCGAAGAACACGCTATTGAAAATACGGCTCGTATCATAGGATTACTTGAAACGGATATACTCTGTGTCGTTGAAGCTGAGAATCGTACTTGTTTAAAACGTTTTAATGATGACGTCTTATCCCATGTTGAGGTAATGCCTTTTGATCATGTGATGCTCATTGACGGTAATGACATGCGAGGTATTGATGTAGGCATTATGACAAAAGCATCTTATGAAATAATAAGAATTGCTAGCCATGTCGATGACATTGATAATAAAGGGACTATCTTTAGCCGTGATTGTGCTGAATATGAAATAAAGACTCCGCAAGGCCATACACTGCTTTTACTGGTCAATCATTTTAAAAGTAAGGGTTATGGTGACGCAGTGGCTTCGAATGAAAAACGATTACGTCAAGCGAAACGGGTTCGAGAGATTTATGATCAACGACTTGCTGATGGATTTGATTATATTGCCGTCGTAGGAGATTTAAATGCAGCACCCACAGATTCGGCTATGGATCCATTGATACGAAAAGGTTCAACGCTAATAGACATTATGGTACACCCAAAATTTTCAGGCGACGGTCGTTCCGGAACGCATGGAAATGGTACTGCTTCGGCTAAACTAGACTATATTTTAATGTCCCCAAAACTTTCTGCGAAAGTTATCAAAGGAAATATCGAACGTCGAGGTGTTTGGGGAGGGAAGCATGGAACACTTTTCCCGCATCTTCCAACCATGCTTACAGCGAAGGATGCTGCTTCTGATCATGCCGCACTTTGAGTTGAACTGGCCATTTAATTCTTTAGTTAGAGATTAATATTGGATTATCATTGCTTACTTGAGGATTGTATATTGAATATGCATTGCCAATGCTTTGTATTATTAGAGAA
>DAIQAW010000055.1:0-1948 GCA_036781465.1 Candidatus Aquirickettsiella sp. | reverse complement strand
ATGTGTAAATAAAAATTAGATAAGAAAACGTGGCTATATAGCCAATTAAAATAAAAATACCGTCTTTTTCTATCAAACCAAGACTGAAAATGACGATCAATATTGCAAATATAAAATTACTGAGGGGAATAGGTAAAATTAATAACAAAGCTAAACAAAAAATAGTAATGCCACTAATAATGTTCATAATACGCGAAGTCATTAGAGGTAAACGTGGTTTTAAAAATCGTTCTATTTTGATTAAATAGGGCATAGTCGTATCGATAATTTTGACAATTTTTTCATGCTCAATTGTACGGTCAGCAATTATTTTGGGTAACCACAATGTTTGTTTATCTGCTATTATTTGAAATGAAAACATGATGATAGGAAGACTAAAAGCAAATGCAACTCCTGGAATAGTCGATAAAGGTAATGCGCTGGGTAAAGCAAAAAATAATAAACCCATGCCAAATGCACGATTACCAAAGAGCTGAAAAAGGCACCGAAAAGTCAAATCATTATTAACGAAGGTTTTATTTTGCGCAACATCCATAAGGATTTCAGAAGAATGTTTATACGTTTTTTTCATAAAATTCCATTCTAAAATTTAATCAATAACTATTTGTTGTCCAGCGCGGATAACGTCTATAACTTCCTGGGGCGAATTAGTTTTATGCAGACGCTCCATGACATAGTCACTTTCTTGCAAATCAATAATATCTGCAAGTAGATAAGCTTGCATCCTCGCCATACCACGAGGAGTCAATAGTAAAAAAATCATATCAATACGTTCATAAGTATCTTCAACAGGTATACCTTCCTCAGTACGAGCAAAAGCTAATAATGGTTGATTAATTCCTTCCACTCGCCCACGAAGGATAGCTAAACCTGATCCTACATAAAGCTGCCCCATCGCGCTGCCTTGAGAAACAGCTCGTATAATAGTTTCTCTTTTAATGGGAAATTCCCTTTTAGGAATGTGATTAACAAGGTTCACAACCACATCAGACATAGATTTTGTTTCTAAATCGAATAGAATTCGACCAGGACTTAACGCATCAGCTAGTGAAAAAAGTTTTCCTCTGCGTTCAGTATCAAACTCATCTCCTATTCTACCAACAATTTCCTCTAGGATATCTTCAATACAGATAATCCCTATCCATTTTTGATGTGAATCAACTACGATAGCCATGTGTTCATAGTTACGTTGAAATTGTCTTAATGCGTCTTCTAATAACAAATTTTCCTTCATTTCTAAATAAGGTCGTACTAAAGATCTTAATTTTTTTTCATTTATTTCTATATCGTTTAGAAAAAGTAGATTCTGTACATGAAGAATTCCGATTGGTTTACTTTTCTCATCCGCAATCAATGGATATCGCGTAAAATGCGCTTCAGTGATGAGTTGTTTATTTTTATTCCATGGAGCATCGAGTCGAATAGCTATGGTGTTGTTACGAGCTTGCATTGAGTTGTAGACTTTCAAATCACTTAAATCAAGAATATTTTCTAACATTAATAAACGGCGAAATGAGACTAAGCCTAGATGCTCTATACGTTCAAACAATATTTTTAAATCTGCTTGGCGAGGGCGAAGAAGTGAAATAATAATGCAAACAAACAGAATAAAAATTATAACTGCTAGAGACAGTAAGATGGGTATTTGATAAATATCACTGAGTAGCATTTTGATAGCTAAGATGATAATAATAGAAGCAAAACCATAATGAAGGAAATAAAACCTACTCATAAATTCTGATAGAGCGAAGTAAAGTGCCCGTAAACCGAGTAAAGCAAATATATTTGATGTATAAACAATGAAAGGATCAGATGTAATTGCAAAGATAGCAGGGATAGAATCTATAGCAAAAATAATATCAGCGGATTCAATAGCTAGTAGGGCAAAAAAAAGTGGAGTAGCTAATATTTGTTTGTTTTTACGTATACAAAAATTATTTCCTTTATA
>DAIQAW010000054.1:0-6683 GCA_036781465.1 Candidatus Aquirickettsiella sp. | reverse complement strand
TATTTATTCTTTTTTAGCAATAACATAAACAAAAATTCAAACTAGAAAAATAATTACTCACAGCAATGGGATTTTTGCTAAGGCGACGCGAGAATGAAGCAACCGGAATGTATGCGCAAGATACATGGGGATTGCGAATTGAGCGACAACACAGACAAAAATTTAAGTGCGAAGAGTATAATTAATGACTGATAACTTGCCAAATTCCCTGATTATTTCGACAAGCTGTGTAATTAAAAGAAGGATGCTCAAAGAAACCACGAATTAATTTTATTTCATAATCTCTACAGCCTTGTCCTTCGGGGTTAACAAAAATTTCTTTACTGGTAAATGCAAAGCGAGTGCCAGTCGTGTCACTGGTCCAACTAATAAATTCTTTAGCTTGCGCAGTTGCCACTAAATTTTGCAACTTAGCATGATCAGCATTTCCCATAAAATGAGTAATTGAAGGATCAATAAAAATATCCTGACTAGTATCTGCCTGTGGTTCTATGTGTGTTTGAGGTGTTTGCAGTGGATGGCTCGCACAAGCACCCAAATTCAAAATCCACATCCAAATAAATAAACATTTAATCATTTTATTTTGCATCATTTATTTCCTCAATGCGCGTACGCACTAACTGTCCCCGATTAATGCCACATAGTAATTCGAAACGAAAGGATGAAGTACTTTCTGCTACTTGCTCGATAGGAAGACCAGTTCCCCATAACACAACCGGGTCACCTATCTTAGCATCAGATTGATTCGATAAATTAACTACTAACATATCCATAGAAACTTGCCCTATCAACTCACTGAGCTTGTTATTCACTAAAACAGGTGTACCACTTTCAGCGCGATGGGGATAACCATCTCCATATCCTGTTGCCACTATACCCACCCGGAGTGGCTTAGGCGCGATCCATGTTCCTCCATACCCTACTCTATCTCCAGATTCCAATTGATGAATAGAAATAATTTCAGATTTTAGAGTCATTACGGGCTTTAGCGAATGCTGTGCGCCTGAAGAATCTGCAAAAGGTGAAACACCATATAACATTAATCCTGGGCGTACCCAATCGCCATGGGCTTTAGAATAAGCTAAGATTGCAGCAGAATTCGCTAAGCTAGTTGGAAAGGAATACTTTTTAATGGTTTGTTCAAATAGTTTTATCTGACACTGAGTCGTTATATCTTCTAATTTATCCGCGCTCGAAAAATGTGTCATAACACATATGATATTAAGCCAAGGACAGTGATCTAATTTTTGCAAAACCGCCGTAAAATCTTTTGGTGAAAAACCTAAACGATTCATTCCGGTATTTATTTTCAACCATACATTAATGCGATGCGGTAAGGGATGTTCAGTTAATACACTTAATTGATTACGATCATGGATAACCGTGTCAAGACGATAATCTATTAATAAAGGAATTTCATCTTTGGAAAATAAACCTTCCATCAAAACTATCCGTTGTTTTAATCCTGCCTGACGTAAATACAAGGCTTCTTCTGAACATGAAACTCCAAAGCCCTCCACATCAGTTAATGCCTTTGCGATAGAAATTAAACCATGCCCATAAGCATTTGCCTTAACCATGGCCAATATTTTAGATTGTGCAGCAATATCACGTACCCGTTTAACATTATGATGTAGCGCAGCTAAATCAAGTTCTACAGTAAACGGTCTGCTCATGCATAATTCTCAGCATGATAACGCTGTGGAGCAAAATTTTCAAAACGCGTATATTTTCCTAAGAAAGTCAGCCTTACTTTACCGGTGGGGCCATTACGTTGTTTTGCAATAATAATTTCTGCACTACCTTTATCTGGACTACCTTCATTGTAAACTTCGTCACGATAAATAAAAACAATCAAATCGGCATCTTGTTCAATCGCTCCTGAATCCCGTAAATCCGACATAACGGGTCTTTTATCGGCACGTTGTTCCAAACTACGGTTTAATTGAGACAATGCGATGATAGGAACATCAAGTTCTTTAGCTAAAGCTTTTAATCCACGTGAAATTTCAGATATTTCTGTGGTGCGATTTTCCTTAGAACCAGGGACTTGCATCAATTGTATATAATCGATAACAATTAAACCTAATGTGCCTTGCTCTTTCGCTACCCTGCGCGCGCGCGCGCGTACTTCTCCAGGACTTAATGCCGGAGTATCGTCAATAAACATTTTTGCTTCAGATAACATACTAACTGCAGAAGTAACTCGTGGCCAATCTTCGTCACTTAATTTACCTGTACGAATTTTATGTTGGTCAATGCGTCCTAATGACGACATCATGCGCATCGCTAAG
This sequence comes from Candidatus Aquirickettsiella sp., assembly GCA_036781465.1. Classification (GTDB taxonomy): domain Bacteria; phylum Pseudomonadota; class Gammaproteobacteria; order Diplorickettsiales; family Diplorickettsiaceae; genus Aquirickettsiella. The sequence goes on along the minus strand of DAIQAW010000054.1, from coordinate 4,389 downwards.
GCTTGACCTGGCATTTCCATACTAAAAATCAATACCGGTTTGTCACCTTGTATTGCTGCATGTTCAGCAATATTCATAGCGAATGTCGTTTTCCCCATGGAAGGCCGACCAGCAACTATCACCAGATCAGCCGGTTGCAAACCGGAGGTCATTTCGTCTAGATCTTTATAAGCTGTCGAAAGCCCGGTAATAACTTGATCGGAATGAAACAAGATATCCATTCTATCGACAGCTTTCGCCAAAAAGTCACTAATTCTAAGTGGTCCACTACCACGGGCCCCTTGATCAGAAATCTGAAATACTTTCCGTTCAGCTTCATCCACCAGTTCAGTAATCGAACGACCTTCCGGCATGAAAGCATTTTCAGTAATTTCAGAAGCAATACCGATCAATTGCCGCAAAACTGAGCGTTCGCGTACAATATCGGCATAAGCAACGATATTGGCGGCACTTGGTGTATTACGCACTAATTCAAATAAATAAAGATCACCGCCAATTTCTATTAATTCATTCGTGGTTTTTAAAGCATCAGTGAGTGTAACAACATCAAAAGGTTTAGCGTGATTGGCAAAACTAACGATAGTACGAAATAAGATACGATGTGATAAGAAATAAAAATCTTTTTCTTTTAATTTATCCGCAACCCTATCCCATGCTTGATTATCCAGCATCAAACCACCTAAAACCGATTGTTCGGCTTCAAATGAATGTGGAGGTAATTTAAGATGATCGATTTTTTGCATAGCAAGAATTGCCTAAACCATAAACTAACAAAAACATTCTCGTTGTTAGTTTGTATTTTACAAAAATCATTAAAGCGCTTATTTAGCTTATTTATCCCTACAGATAATAGGACTTAACATTCAAAATACAACATCCTTGTAATATTAGCCAGTGATAATCAACAGCAGAACAATATTGTTAAAATAAATAATTATTCTTCTGCAACAATATTTACCTTCAGCACAGCAGTAACATCACTGTGTAATTGTATAGATACTTCATGCTCGCCTAATTGACGTAAAGGACCATTAGGTAAGCGAATCTCACTCTTTTCAAGAGTAACACCCACGGCATCTGCTGCACGAACTAATTCAGACACACCAATGGAACCATATAAACGACCTTCTTCTGCTGATTTAACGGGTATAGTTAATATTAAATCATTAATAGCGCCTGCACGTGTTTCCGCGGTTTGTAATTTTTCTTGTTCAATTTTTTCAAATTCAACGCGTTTTTTTTCAAATATAGCAATATTTTCCGGAGTAGCTGGAGCTGCTTTTCCAGTAGGATCTAAATGATTTCGATAAAAACCATCCTTTACTGTAACTACAGCTCCTACTTTACCTAAAGAATGTATATTTTCTAATAAAATTACTTTTGCCATGAAAAATAAACCTCAAAATTCACTTGTTAACATTTTATCACCATCTTAGAACTCAGCTTACATCCCCATTCTAAGTTTTTCCTACGCTAGATTTTCTCCTAGCCTTATTAAGTATTTCTTTTTAATCGATAGCGTAAATTAAACACACTATCGATAACTGCAAATAGTATCAGCGCAGCCGCTACATAAGGAAAAAAAACAACCAATAATACATAAAATAAAAAAATCCATTTATTAGCCACGTTTCTTAAATCTGCCAACGCATGAATAACACTCAACCCTGCCAATACAAAAATTAATCCCACCACAGAGATAGCATCTTGCGCGATGACTATCCCTAGAAAACTCAATAGTCCTATTACTAGAAAAATCAAAACTTCCCATAGGCTAAGTCGAACAGTTTTTAACTCTGGACGAAATTGACCCGGGTTGTATAACATTGACTGAAACCCTCGTGCAAGTATTAAATTAATAAGCACCGACAAGGTAATAAACGCCACTTGAAAACCCGTAGCAAACTTAGCAAAAAATTGTAAACGTGAGGTATCAACCAATACATTAAACTGATCTTTAACTAATAGTGCATAATGATCAAACTGATTTGTCCATACTTGTGTGATAGTAGGTATCCAAGCATGCACTAATAGCACTGCTAATAAACCTAGCAATAGACTTGCTGTTAAGACTGCTTTCCAGCTCTGTGTTTGGCGTAACACTAAAGCTAATACATAAGTAAATAAACTGCCGCCAATAATTCCGTACAAAATAATTAAACGATTACCTATACTAGCAACAACTACCGCCGGTAAAATAATCCACAATAATACGATAGCCCCTTCTTTAGCCCCTTTACGTAAAGTAACTAAAGAAACAATTACATTACTAACCCAACCAAATAAAGGTAAAATAGTAAATAATAACCCTACGATAACTGCCTGGCGGCGACCACGCATCACATAGCTTGCAAAACGCTGCAGCATTTTCATCACTTTAATTTACCTCAAAACATTAACCCATGTTTTGATGTTTATCACAATAAGGAAGTAAACTTAAAAAGCGTGCGCGCTTAATCGCCTGCGTTATCTTACGCTGAACAGATGCTGAAGTTCCAGTCGTACGACTAGGAACTATTTTAGCTGTCTCCGTCAGATGATTTTTTAAAAGAGGGATATCTTTATAATCGACTTCTGTGCCTTCAGCAGAAATTCGGCAATACTTGCGGCGTCTATTTTGGTAATTGTTCATAAAACCTACTCATTCTAATAATTAAAAAAGCTTGCAGCATACAAGGTAAGTTAAACTGATCTTCAGTTAAACTGATCTTCCTTCCACTTCTGTTTCTCTAAAATACTCACGTCTATTTTCTTGACCTTGCATTTCTTTTGCTTTTGCTAAAGGAGATGTTTCAGTAATGGCTCGATCTACCTTAATAGTAAGTTGGCGTAACACCGCATCGTTAAAACGAAAATTATCACTGAGTTCAGCCATCGCTTCTTTCCCGGACTCAATATTCATTAGAATATAATGTGCTTTAAGAAGCTTATTAATAGGGTAGGAAAGCTGTCTACGGCCCCAATCTTCAAGACGGTGAACCTGTCCACCGCTGTTTTTCACAATAGCCGTATAACGCTGAACCATAGCAGAAACCTGATCACTTTGATCAGGATGGATTAAAAGCACGATTTCATAATGACGCATATCATATCTCTCGGTTAAAGCTCCCCAACCAATGTGGTAGAGCGAGTATACTTAATCGATGCTCCAAGGACTACCCTTAAAAGCGGGTCTATTATACGGTCGAGCACTTCAAGATGCAATAAATCCCTGCTGCTTGACAGGTCTTTCTACGCCGCCTAGCATTCGGCTTTAAATAAATCATTATCTAATCAAACCTATGGATTTAGTGCCCATAACCGCCTTGGTCAAGAATGAGCTTTACCAAGTAGATACCTTAATCGATACTTGCCTGTATTCTGAAATCCCCCTGATCCCAGAATTGGCGAAGCATCTCATTGAGAGTGGTGGTAAACGTTTACGTCCATTAATTGCTCTGCTCAGCGCTAAAGCATTTGGCTACCAAGGAGAAGGACATATTCAACTAGCCGCCAGTCTAGAGCTTATTCATACAGCTACCTTACTGCATGATGATGTGATTGATGGATCGGAGTTACGTCGCGGAAAAAAAACAGCGAATAGTTTATGGGGTAATCCAGCCAGCGTTTTAGTCGGCGATTTTCTTTATTCACGCGCCTTTCAATTGATCAGTCAAATCAACAATTCGCGTGTCCTCACATCACTTGCTGATGCCACCAATACACTATCTCAAGCAGAAATTTTACAATTACTAAGTTGTCACAATACCAATATTGATGAAGAATATTGCTTGAAGATTATCCAAGGTAAAACAGGCATACTCTTTTCTATTGCCGCAGAACAACCCGCTATTTTAACAAAACGTTCCGAGTCTGAAATTTTAGCGATGGGCCATTATGGGACCCACCTAGGTATCGCTTTTCAATTAACTGATGACGCACTCGATTATTCCGGAGCCAGTCTACAACTTGGCAAAAGTCTCGGTGACGACCTAGCCGAAGGTAAACCAACATTACCTTTAGTCTATGCTTTACAACATGCTGATGCAGAGCAAGCGCAGTTAATACGCAATGCCATCGCACAAGGTAATCTAGAACATTTAACAGCCATTATAGCCATTCTGGAATCTACATTGGCTATCGATTATACGCGCAATCTTGCAGAGCATCATATCCAGCAGGCGTTGCTGCATTTAGATATCATTCCTGATTCTAAATATCGTCAAGCATTGGCACAATTAGCAAAATTTGCCTGCGCACGCACTTATTGATTAATTATTGATCTAAATCAAGCCTAATTTCATATAAATTATTAATTATATTCGCTTTTTTTATTTAAAAAAGAAATTACATCGACAATTAAGGTTCTGCTAATAAAGTTTAACTAAAATTTAAAAAAAGTATAAAAAA
>DAIQAW010000053.1:0-6708 GCA_036781465.1 Candidatus Aquirickettsiella sp. | reverse complement strand
GTTATCAATATTTGGTGTAAGTCATTTTCGATCCGTGCCGACCGCCGATCCTAATACAACATTTGGTATGTCAATTGCGGTTTTTATTTTAATCATTTACTATAATTTGAAAATTAAAGGTGTGAAGGGACTCAGTAAAGAAATGCTGATTGCCCCATTTGGTCCTTATCTCTTCCCCATCAATATTATTTTTCGTTTATTAGAAGAATTCGTACGACCCATATCCTTGTCGTTACGGCTATTCGGAAATTTATTTGCTGGGGAATTAATTTTTATTTTAGTAGCGTTATTACCATGGTGGCTACAATGGACTTTTGGCGGAGTTTGGGCAGTGTTTCATATTTTAATTATTGCGATACAAGCATTTATCTTTATGATGCTCACTATAGTTTATTTAAGTATGGCGCATGAGACTCATGGTCAAGAACAAACACATTAATTATTTATTAATATAAAGAGAGGATATAAAAATGGTAGAAGTTGCGCAAGTAGTTGCTAATGTACAAGGTTTAACGGCCATTGCAGCGGCTTTATTAGTAGGCTTAGCAGCATTAGGCACCGCGATTGGTTTTGGTATTTTAGGTGGAAAATTTTTAGAAGGGGTAGCTCGCCAACCTGAGTTAACACCTATGTTGATGTTGCGAATGTTTTTAATGGCTGGATTAGTCGATGCATTTGCTGCTATTTCAATTGTAATGGGGCTTTATTTGATTTTTGCTAAAAATCCTTTTTTAAGCGAAGTTTTAAAGCTAGTTTCTAAGCCTGTAACGGGTTAAATGATAATCAAAGTTGAGAAATCGTCGTGGAAATTAATATAACCTTATTAGGCCAGTTAATTACATTTTCTGTTTTCGTGTGGTTTACCATGAAATTTGTATGGCCACCTATACTAAAAGTAATGAAAGAACGAGAACAACGCATTGCTGATGGTTTAGCAGCTGCTGAGCGAGGTCAACAAGCTTTAGAATTAGCTCAATTAAAAGCAGATGAATTTTTACAAAAGGCAAAGCAACAGGCAGCTGAGATTATTGAGCAGGCTAACAAGCGGGCTAATCAAATGTCTGAAGAATCAAAGCAACAAATAAAAATAGAAAACGAACGTTTATTAGCTATAGCTCGAGCTGACATTCAACAAGAATGGCGGGTCGCGCAGCAAAAGCTTCGTGCAGAAGTAGCCAATTTAGTTATTATGACAACTAAAAAAATTTTGGCGCAATCACTGGATAGTGAAGCCCAACATGCTCTTGTTAAACAATCTTTGGAAGAAATTTGATGATTCATTTCGTATCCATTGCTAGACCTTATGCACGAGCAGCATTTGCTTGTGCATTGGATAAAAACAATATGGATGCTTGGTCTTCCTTACTAAAGCATACTACCAAAACTATTAACGAGAAATCGATGCAAAATTTATTAAAAAATCCATGTGTCGATAAAATGATAGCATATGAATATTTGCTAGAATTTTGTAAAAAAGTGATATTTCCTTTTGGAAAAAACTTTCTGAAACTCATGGCGGTTAACCAACGATTATTAGTACTTCCAGAAGTTAAAGATTTATTTGAGCGTTATAAGGCAGAGTTAGCTAAGGAAGTTACGGCGTATGCTATTTCTGCAGTACCTTTAACTAAAATGGAAGAACAATCTTTGGTAAGTGTATTATCAGAGCGTTTTCAAAGTCATATAAAATTAGACAGCCATGCTGATAAAAATTTATTAGGTGGATTAGTCGTTCGCGTCGGAGATTTAGTCATTGATGATTCTGTACGTGGCAAATTAGAACGTTTACGTGCGACATTAGTGAATTAAGAGGCAGTATAGTCAAATGCAACAATTAACTACATCTGAAATAAATGAATTAATCAAAGAACGTATCCAGAAATTTGATGTTTCTGCAGAAACACGTACAGAAGGAACTATCGTCAGTCTTCGCGATGGAATTGTGCGTATCTATGGTTTAAATGATGTTATGTTGGGAGAAATGATAGAGTTTTCACCCCAATGTTATGGGTTGGCCCTAAATCTTGAACGTGATTCAGTAGGTGCTGTTGTTTTAGGTGATTACGAAGTATTAAGTGAAGGGCAAAAGGTTAAATGTACTGGACGTATTCTTGAAGTTCCAGTGGGTGAGGCCTTATTAGGGCGGGTTGTAAATGCTTTAGGGCATCCCATCGATGGACGAGGCCCAATTGAGGCTGAAAAAAATGCGCCTATTGAGCAGGTTGCCCCAGGCGTTATTTGGCGTCAAGGCGTATCACAGCCATTGCAAACAGGTATATTAGCCATTGATAGTATGGTGCCTATTGGACGTGGTCAGCGCGAATTGATAATAGGCGATAGGCAAACAGGGAAAACGGCGCTAGCCATCGATGCGATTATTAACCAAAAAGATACGGGCGTAAAATGTATTTATGTAGCAATCGGTCAAAAAGCTTCATCGATTGCAGCAGTAGTGAGGAAGTTAGAAGAACAAGATGCTTTAAAACATACTATTATAGTATCAGCAAGTGCTGCTGATTCCGCGGCGCTGCAGTTTATTGCCCCTTATGCGGGTTGCGCGATGGGTGAGTATTTTCGCGATGAAGGTGAAGATGCACTTATTATCTATGATGATTTAACGAAACAGGCTTGGGCATATCGGCAAATATCTTTGTTACTGCGACGCCCACCTGGCCGAGAAGCTTATCCAGGAGATATATTTTATTTACATTCGCGTTTACTTGAACGTGCTGCAAGAGTTAATGAAACGTTTGTTGAAAAGGCGAGTAATGGACGTATAAAGGGGAAAACAGGTTCATTAACTGCGCTACCTATTATCGAAACTCAAGCGGGAGATGTATCTGCTTTCGTTCCTACGAACGTTATTTCAATTACTGATGGTCAAATTTTTTTAGAAACGGATTTGTTTAATGCAGGTATACGTCCAGCCATTAATGCAGGTTTATCGGTTTCACGAGTGGGTTCTGCAGCTCAAACAAAGATTATAAAAAAATTGGGTGGTGGTGTTCGATTAAGTTTGGCTCAATATCGTGAACTGGCGGCTTTTTCTCAGTTTATGTCAGATTTAGATGAGGCAACACGTAAGCAGCTTGAGAGAGGCCAACGAGTTACCGAAATTTTAAAACAAAAACAATATGTTCCCTTAAGTGTTGCAGAAATGGCAGTGTTATTGTTTGCTACCGATAAAGGTTATTTAGATGACCTTGAACTAACTAAAATCGTTGGATTTGCTGAAGGGTTATTAGCGTATATGCATTCAGAACAGAAGGTATGTTTAGAAAAAATTAACCAAAAAGGTGATTATAACGAGGAAATAGCCAGCGAGTTAAAAGAAGCAATTACCGCTTTTAAAGCCACACTAACTTGGTGATAGACGATGAGTTTTGCGCAAGAGATACGCGGAAAGATTGCTAGTATTAAAGGTACCCAAAAAATAACGCGAGCAATGGAAATGGTTGCGGCTAGTAAAATGCGAAGGGCTCAGGAGCGTATGGCACTTTCGCGACCTTATGCCCACAAAATGTTAGATTTAATCTATCATGTCGCAAGTAGTCACGTAGAATATCAGCACCCTTATTTACAAATAAGAGAAATAAAAAGAGCGGGTTTTCTTATTATTACCACAGATAAAGGCTTGTGCGGAGGACTGAATACTAATTTACTAAAATTAGTTTTGCAGGAATTTCGAGTATGCCAATCTAAAGGAATAGATGTAGATTTGGCTATTATAGGTGGAAAAGGAGAGGCTTTTTTTAAGCGTGTCGGTGGCCATGTGGTTGCACGTGCCGATCATTTGGGAGATGCCCCGCAATTACAAGATTTGATTGGGGTTATTAAAGTTTTATTAGATGCTTATAAGCAAGGTGAGTTGGATAGTGTAACTATTTTCTATAATGAATTTATTAACACGATGACACAAAAGGCACAGACTTTATCCTTGTTGCCTGTGTTACCTCCTGAAAAGTCAGTGCTTAATTATCGCTGGGACTATCTTTATGAACCTGATGCAAAACCTTTGTTAGAGTTAGTACTAACACGATATATTGAATCACAAGTATATCAAAGTGTTGTAGAAAATACTGCGTGTGAACAAGCGGCAAGGATGGTTGCTATGAAAAGCGCGACGGATAATGCCGGAGAATTAATAAGTGATTTGCAATTAGCCTATAATAAAGCCCGCCAAGCGGCAATTACCAAAGAATTAGCTGAAATAGTGGCTGGTGCTGAAGCTGTTTAAATTTAACCTTATATCAATAAATAATGAAGAGAAACATTATGAAGCCAATTAATCCCATCGGACGTATAGTCGAAATTATCGGTGCTGTTATTGATGTTGAATTCCCAAGAGAACAGGTTCCGAAAGTTTATGATGCTTTAATGGTTCATGATTATGATTTGGTGCTAGAGGTCCAGCAACAGTTAGGTGATGGTGTTGTACGGACCATTGCGATGGGTACTAGTGATGGTTTGCAGCGAGGAATAAAAGTAACAAATACCGAATCGCCTATTAGTGTTCCTGTAGGGGAGCGGACTTTAGGTAGAATTATGGATGTGTTAGGTAGACCTATCGATGAAGCAGGTCCTATTAATGAGACAATTCGTTTTCCTATCCATCGTAAACCACCTAGCTTTGCAGAACAAGCTGCAAATGAGCAATTATTAGAAACAGGGATTAAAGTCATTGACTTACTTTGTCCCTTTGCTAAAGGTGGTAAAGTAGGTTTATTTGGCGGTGCTGGAGTAGGCAAGACCGTTAATATGATGGAATTAATACGTAATATTGCAATTGAGCATAGTGGTTATTCAGTATTTGCAGGTGTTGGTGAAAGGACAAGAGAAGGTAATGACTTTTATCATGAGATGAAAGAGTCTAATGTTTTAGATAAAGTGTCGTTAGTCTATGGACAAATGAATGAGCCACCCGGTAACCGTTTACGTGTAGCTTTAACAGGTTTGACGGTAGCTGAATATTTTCGTGATGAAGGTCGAGATGTATTGTTGTTTATCGATAATATTTATCGTTATACATTAGCTGGCGTGGAAGTATCTGCATTATTAGGGCGTATGCCTTCTGCTGTGGGATATCAACCTACTTTAGCCGCGGAAATGGGTGCTTTGCAAGAACGTATTACTTCAACTAAAACGGGTTCTATTACTTCTATCCAAGCTGTTTATGTTCCAGCAGATGATCTTACCGATCCTTCGCCGGCAACTACTTTTGCACACCTTGATGCAACAGTCGTATTATCCCGCCAAATTGCTGAGCTGGGTATTTACCCCGCAATTGATCCCTTAGATTCTAACAGTCGTCAATTAGATCCTTTAATTGTTGGGCAAGAACATTATGATGTGGCGCGTTCGGTGCAAAAGACTTTACAGCGTTACAAAGAGCTGAAAGATATTATTGCTATTTTAGGTATGGATGAATTATCAGATCAAGATAAATTGACAGTTATGCGCGCCAGAAAAATCCAACGGTTTTTGTCGCAGCCTTTCTTTGTTGCTGAAATATTCACAGGATCTCCTGGAAAATATGTCAGTTTAAAGGAGACAATTCGTGGTTTTAAGGCCATTTTAAATGGTGAGTTTGATGATTTACCTGAGCAAGCATTTTATATGGTTGGAAGTATAGATGAAGTCGCTGCTAAAGCAAAAGCTTTATAGTATTAGAGAAGTGCCATGACCAAAACCATGCAGATCGAAATTGTTAGTACAGAAAAAGCGATTTTTTCAGGGGATGCTACGCATATAATCGTCATAGGCTTATTAGGCGAGCTTGGTATTTTCCCGGGCCACACTCAACTATTAACAGCATTAAAGCCAGGACCCGTGCGAATTGTAAAACCTAATGGTGAAGATGAAATTCTGTATATTTCTGGGGGTATTTTAGAAGTTCAACCGCAACTTGTTAGTATACTTGCAGATATAGCTGTACGAGCTGCAGACTTAGATGAATTGGCTGCTTTAGAAGCCAAGGAGCATGCAGAAAGAATATTAAATGATAAACAAGCGGATATTGATTACGCGAAGGCAACGGCAGAGTTAGCACAAGCAATTGCTCAATTACAAGCCATATCTAAATTAAAGAAAAAACTTACCGGTAGAATTTAACTTTTAATAATTTCCAAGATCTAAAAAGCGAGTAATACCTAGCAAAAAACTGAAGATTTTAATGGGCTAGTTTTGAAAATATGAAATTACTTGATGTTATCATTTTAGCTGCAGGTCATGGAAAGCGCATGCATTCTACTTTACCTAAGGTTTTGCATAAATTAGCAGGTAAACCTTTATTACAATATATTGTTGAAACAGTAAAAGATTTACAACCTCATGAAGTATATGTGGTTTATGGAAATGGAGGCGGTCAAGTTCCCAAATATTTAAATCATTTAGCAGTTAATTGGGTAAAGCAAACGGAATTATTAGGTACGGGTCATGCAGTTGCTCAAGCTATTCCAGAGATTGAACAAGATGAAAATCCTATACTTATTTTATTAGGAGATACTCCATTAGTTAGTTTAGCAACATTAAAAAAATTAATTAATGCTACGAAAGCACATCAAATAGGTTTGATTACATTAACTACACAACAACCTTTTGGTTTAGGACGAATTTTACGAAATCAACAGGGAAAAGTTATTCAAATTATTGAAGAAAAAGACGCAAGTATTGAGCAAAAAAAAATACAGGAAGTTAATAGTGGTATTT
>DAIQAW010000052.1:0-6758 GCA_036781465.1 Candidatus Aquirickettsiella sp. | reverse complement strand
GAATGTAAAGGAGTAAGCAATGGCCAATAAACGATTACCAGGTCTAATTAAAAGAGGAAAAATCTGGCATATTAATAAAATAATTTATGGTCGACGAATTTGTGAAAGTACAAAGTCTTCATCTTTAGCAGAAGCAGAACGTTATCTAATTTATCGCCTCGAAAAAATACGCGAGACAAGTATTTATGGAATAAGGCCAACACGTTACTTTCGGCAAGCTGCTCTTAAATTTTTAAATGAAAATCAACATAAAGCCAGTTTGCATACGGATGCACGCTTACTCAAACAGTTAGATCCATTTATCGGTCATTTATCATTGACAGCGATTCATCGTGGCAATCTAGAAAGTTATATACAGACACGTAAAATTGCGGGAGTAAAAAATCGAACCATTAATTATGGATTACAAGTAGTGCGTCGGATTTTGAATCTCGCTACGCAAGAATGGGTAGACGAAAATGGTCTAAGTTGGCTAGCCGCCGCGCCAAAAATTCGTTTGTTAACTGAGAAAAATAAGCGCTTGCCTTACCCTTTATCTAAAGATGAAGAGCAACGTTTATTGGAACATTTACCCTTTCATTTAAAACAAATGGCTATATTTGCAATAAATACCGGTTGTCGTGATCAAGAAATTTGTCGCTTACAATGGCAATGGCGAATTGAAGTCCCCGAACTTAATACTTATGTATTTATTATCCCCGCCCATTTAGTTAAAAATCGGCAAAATCGATTAGTTATTTTAAATCAATGCGCCAAGCAAGTAATTGAAGCTCAGCATGGAAAACACCCAATATACGTTTTCACTTATCGGAATAAACCCTTATCACGCATGTTAAATTCTGCTTGGCTAAATGCACGAACTAAAGCGCTGCTACCACAGTTACGCGTGCATGATCTAAAACATACCTTTGGTCGACGCTTACGTGCAGCGAATGTGAGTTATGAAGATAGACAAGATCTTCTTGGACATAAAAGCCAACGTGTAACCACCGATTATTCTAATGCAGAACTTGCAAACCTCATTTCCGCAGTAGATTCAATTGTAACGCAAAACAGTAGTACCAATGTATTTACGTTATTGAAACATTCAATATCATCTACTTTCATCCTATAAAAGACAAAAATTAATAAAATTTTCTAGTAATACACTTACTTAGCACTATAAATTTCAGTTTTATGTTATCGATCAGTGATAAATTATTTTTATAATAAAACGTATTAAGTATATTGACCACTACATTAGCGCTAGTGCAAACAATATCAGGTACTGAAGCAGCTATATTTCAGTAACACAAGTAACATCGTATTAATTTCCAAATATTGGTTTTATTTAGTATTGAAACTGTTAGCTGAATATACCCGTGTATAAGTTTAGATTATTAAATTATTTTTTCTCATATTCATCAAGCTTATTTTTAAGCTCGTCCTTCTGCTGTTCAGACTTATCTAATTGTTCTTTTAATTCTTTACCTTACTTTTCACAATCATCTAACTTATCTTTGACCTTCTTGATCGCATCTTCCAACTTTCTTTTGTCGAGTTCGTCTTTTAATTCCTTGTCTTTCTTCTCACAGAGATCCAATTTTTCTTTGTTTTTGATACTTTTTGCATGTCTGTGAGAGACGCCATGCAACGTCGTCATACACATTGAGATAATTTAAATAATTCAAAAAAAGACTAAATTCAAACAATTAGTTAAACCAGTGACTGACTGTTAATCATCCACTCAGGAATAAGATTAATGAAAAGATTAGAGACAAACAACCTTCAGATCCTTAGATTTACAGCAAAATAATGCCTGTAACCATCGTCTATTTTTAGTGCAATTGTTCTATCATTTGCTACCTAAGCCTGATAGAATAGCCCACTTTTAGAGCTAAAGATGTTACTTGGCTCAACTATTATAGCCAGGAACTTTTTAGTGAACTTTAAAGAATTTAACTTAAACGCCCAAATTTTATCCGGAATTCAAGCCGAAGGTTACGAAACCGCCACACCTATCCAAACCAAAGCCATACCGGCTATCTTGCAAGGTCAAGATATCGTAGGCTTAGCGCAGACCGGAACCGGCAAAACCGCTGCGTTTGCCTTACCACTACTACAACGCCTCCTAGCCGGACCTAAAGGTCAATTACGCGGCCTAATCCTTGCCCCAACACGAGAATTAGCCGACCAAATTTGCGTTGCTATCAATAAACTCGGTGCTAAAACCGGATTGCGTTGTGCCACTATTTATGGCGGTAAAGTCAATTATATTGAACAATATCGAACATTACGTGGAGGTATCGATATCGTCGTCGCTTGTCCAGGTCGTTTGCTCGACCTACTCCAAGGAGGAAAAAGCAAGCGTGAACAAGCACATCTTAACCATATTGAAGTACTAGTCTTAGATGAAGCCGATCATATGTTTGATCTGGGATTTCGCGAGCCTATTTATGATATTTTAAAATATTTACCCAAGCAGCGCCAAAACTTGCTTTTTTCTGCCACAATGTCGTCCGATATCCGTTTATTAGCGGGCAAGGTTTTGAATAATCCTGTTTCGATAAAAATTGGTGAGTCTGCCCCTGCGAATACTGTCACACAAACACTATACCCTGTCTCAGAAGCGCTCAAGACTGATTTACTGGAAACCATTTTACAAACGAATACCGTTCAATCGGCCATTATTTTTACACGCACCAAACATCGTGCTAAGCGTTTGGCCGAACATCTTGGCCATCTTGGTTACAAAGCGACTTCCTTTCAAGGTAATTTATCTCAAAATAAACGAAAAATTGCGCTCGGTAAATTTCGGCATGGAGAATTAAAATTCTTAGTCGCCACCGATATTGCCGCTCGAGGCATTGATATCGATCATATATCCCATGTAATTAACTTTGATATGCCAAATACTGCCATAGATTATACGCATCGTATTGGACGTACCGGACGTGCCTCTAAATTAGGTGCTGCCTTTAGTTTGATTACTAATAGCGATAGACGTCAAATCCGCTCTATTGAACATCTACTTAAGAAACGTTTAGAAGAATGTATTATCCCTGAGTTTGATTATAAAGCAAAAGCTAAAGCGCCCGCTGAACTAACTAAAACCGAACGACCCAGACAATTTTCCTATGCTCATCAAAATTCAGCGCATAGAAAACCGAAATCTCGCTCACATCCAAAAAGCTTTGCTGGTAACCGAAGAAAAAAAGCAACTGATTAATCAAGTAAACTTATATTGAATAATGCTATTTTTTTAAAGATGTAAAAATAACGTATCCTTGGAATTTATTGTACAATAGCCGACTATTCTGACGAATAGAATAAAACTTTTAGGATGGTAATAGGCTATGAATTTTCTCGATGATTCGCAACGTGTCAAAACTGGATTGGCCGAAATGCTTAAAGGTGGCGTGATTATGGACGTCACTAATGTTGAACAAGCACTCATTGCTGAAGCCGCTGGCGCTTGCGCTGTGATGGCGTTAGAACGAGTACCCGCTGACATTCGCAAAATGGGTGGTATCGCTCGGATGACTTCCCCGACAATTATTAAAGATATTATGCAAGCCGTGTCGATTCCAGTGATGGCCAAGGTACGTATTGGTCATTTTGTCGAAGCACAGATCTTACAAGCCTTACATGTCGATTTTATCGACGAAAGTGAAGTACTGACCATCGCTGATGATGAATCACATATTGATAAACATGCCTTCGAAGTTCCTTTTGTCTGCGGCTGTCGCAATCTTGGTGAAGCATTACGCCGCATTGCCGAAGGCGCGGCGATGATTCGTACTAAAGGTGAAGCCGGTTCAGGCAATATTCTTGAAGCCGTGCGACACATGCGCGCTATCACCCGCGAAATCAAACAACTGACTATTTTAAAAAAAGAAGAACTGTATGCTCAGGCAAAAATCTTAGATGCCCCCTTAGAATTAGTGCTCTGGGTAGCGGAACACACTAAATTACCCGTGCCGCACTTTTCTGCGGGTGGTGTGGCAACACCCGCCGATGCCGCTTTGTTACGGCAACTTGGTGCAGAAAGTGTGTTTGTGGGCTCGGGAATCTTTAAATCAGCCGATCCTGAAAGACGTGCTTCTGCCATCGTTCAAGCTACCACACATTTCGATAACCCCGAAATCTTGCTGAATGTTTCACATGATTTAGCTGAAGGGATGAGTGGTTTTAATCTACAGTCCGAACCAGAAATGATCAACAATTTGGTTTAATTATGCATATAGGAGTTTTAGCGTTACAAGGTGCTTATCAAGCGCATATCAATTGTTTAAATAAGCTCGGTGTGTTTTGTTCACTGGTTCGAGATCGTCGCGCATTAATGGCCAGTGATGCCTTAATACTACCCGGTGGTGAAAGCTCAGTCTTGATCAAGCTGCTCAAACAGCAGCAACTGTGGACCAGTCTCATGGGTTATGAGAAACCTATTTTAGGTATCTGTGCCGGAGCTATACTCTTAGCTAAAACCGTATTAGCACCCACTCAAGATAGTTTAGGCCGTATCAGCATTTGTGCGACGCGTAATGCTTACGGTAGACAACTTGCTTCAAAAGTTGTCAATGGACACTGCTTAGTCAGAGATCTCGCAATGGAAATGGTTTTCATCCGCGCACCTAAATTAACTCCCCTAGAAAATACTGAGATTAAAGTATTAGCAACCTATCAAGATCAAGTGGTTGCCGTGCAAGAAAATAATGTTATCGCTGCCAGTTTTCATCCTGAACTGAGTCAAGACCATTATTTGCATCGTTATTTTACTAAACAAGTCGGATGCAGTGCCGCAAAAGCCTGTTAAACATTGGATGGATTGCCGCGCGCTACGCGCGGCAATCTCTTCACATCTAACGCTATTCTGATTTTTCCGAATTCGCGACTAGATTCCCAGTAATAATACTCTCTTGAAGTTGCGCAGCAATATCTTTTAACCCGCCTAGCGAATGCGGTAACAAGATAGTCGTGCTTTTACTGTTAGTACCAATTTCTTTCAATGTGTCAAAATATTGTGTAATCAACGCCAAATTCATGGTATCAGCTGCTGTCACTCCCGGAATCGCTTTTTGAAATTCACCTACAGATTGTTGTAAACCACAGATAATCGCTTTACGTTGATTAGCAATTCCCTCACCTTGTAAACGTTTACTTTCTGCTTCAGCTTCTGCTTGTTTAACTTTCAAAATCTTTTCTGCTTCCCCTTTTGCTTGTGCAGCAACTTGTAAACGTTGTTGTTCATTGATTTCATTCATGGCATGCTTCACTTTCTCATCAGGATCAATATTGGTGACCAAGGCTTTCACAATTTCATAACCAAATTCTTGCATGGTGCCGGTTAATTCATTTTTTACAGCATTTGCGATACTATCTTTCTTTTCGAAGACTGCATCTAAACTCATGCTTGGAACTTCAGCACGTACCAAATCCAAAACATAAGCGGTGATTTGTTCTCTGGCATTCTCTAGTTTATAAAACGCATCATAGACGCGGTCTTCTTTAATCCGGTATTGAACGGAAACCTGAATTTTGACAATCACATTGTCTTGAGTTTTGGTATCTAAGGTAACCTCTAAGGGATAGATTCGCAGTGAAATAGCGCCGGCAATACGCTCGATGAAAGGAATTTTGAAATTTAAACCGGCATGCGCACAACGTGTATATTTCCCAAAACGCTCAATCACATCAACGGATTGTTGACTGACGGTAAAAAAACTCTTAAATAGCAAGATTACAATCGGTATGATGAGAATAAGTAGCAACGATAGGGACATGATAGCATCTATGGTTAAAATTTAATCTATATTAACATAGAGTTTCACGCACAGGCCATACCAGACCGCGTTTTGAGATAAGGAGTTTCAGATTCTAAGGTTTCCTTGCAAACAAGGTAAGCCTTCAAAATATCGCCACAGTCGCTTATGTTTTTAAAAGCAGATTGTTTAAACAATTGTGAGAGAACCAATTTCTTATTTCCAAACCTATCGCGTGCATATAGAATTTCATGTAAAATAATTCCTGCAAATTCATCTATAAATTCTTTAATATGCTCTTTAGAAATCAATGTTTTATTATTCCCAATTTCTGTACTATCTTTCTGTAAAACATTCAAAACTTTATTAAACAATATTGTATTTTCTTCACATCCATCCTTTAACAAGGTACTCGCAAGTTGTTTTAATCCTTCAATTTTCTCTTGTATTTTTGGCTTTTCTGAAAAAAAAATAAATCTGGAAGATGAACATTTTTTTAATTTAATCTGCAGCTCATAAATTTTTACACTGATTTCTTTTAACAGAAAAATACGATTACCTTCAAGGTCGTTGTCTTTAAGTCTGGCAATACGACATTTTCTGTAATAATAGTTATTACTTGCATCATGGAAGAATACATTCTGTTGTGGTAATTGCGCCACTAAAGGCTCTGGCACACTGCTGCCTTTTGCATAGTAATAGATAGCCTTTACCACATCGATTATTAAAAAAATGCTTGCGAATGCCAACATGACCCAAAACCAAGGTCCAGTCACTAAACCTAAGCTCAGTAACGTTAAAAGGAGTGTTATGGGCACTGCAACGATTAATATCTCACGATGTTTCTTGAGATTGTTTTCATATTGCTTTTTTAACCAAACCTGATCGAGAGCACTGTTAGCCTTTTTATAATGAATAAAACTAAAACCTAAGGTAAAAAAATTAATGGTAAGTTTCGACAAACTGTAAATAAGAAAAAAAATTTTGATATTATGATAAAGAGCTAGACTTAAGAAT
>DAIQAW010000051.1:0-6818 GCA_036781465.1 Candidatus Aquirickettsiella sp. | reverse complement strand
ATACAAGCCTGGACAAAACACCCAATATACTATGTTTTCTGATCTCTCTGTAAAAAGTTCTACGGAAAACTTCACAAGCTCAAGACTTTCTTTAAAGAATAATTAGCTAAGAATATTGGCTTATTTAAGGAAGTTTACTACTAGAAAAATATTTTTCTTTGAAAGTATTATTGTTGAAAGGGTTTCTGATAACCAAAGGACATTGCTCATCACAATGTCCTTTTTTGTTAGCTTCTATACTCAGTTCGACTATTAAACGTAATGGTACATAAATCTAATGCTATAATAAATCTAATGCTATAAATGGAGCTTTTACTGTAGTGTTAACAAAAAACATTTATTAAGTGCTTGATTTACTCCGAATTTACTCCGACAGTATCCACTGTTTTGCATTGGAGTGGTATTTATTCCTGTATCATTCGGTACTGAGAATGTTGCGACTCTCCTAGGGTCTTTACGATTAGGAGTTGAAGTGCTTGAATGCAATCTTTATCATGATAAGAATCAAAAAACCGAAAGATTAATTCAAGAAATATTGCTGAGTATTTTTGGAGTTTAAACTAAATGAGTAAGCAAAGCGTTATCGTTGATCAACAAACCACCTTTTCTAATGACCAAATGCATCATAATCTTATCGAGCTTGAACAACGTTATGGTGCAGCCAATTACGATCCTTTGCCGGTAGTGCTCAGTCGCGGCCTAGGTGCAGAGCTTTGGGATGTCTCTGGTGAGCGTTACATCGATATGATGAGTGCTTATTCCGCAGTCAGTCATGGGCATAGTCATCCGCGCTTAGTAAAGGTGTTAACACAGCAAGCGCAACGTTTATCGATTTGCTCGCGCGCTTTTTATAGTGATCGATTGGGTGCTTTTTTAAAGCGTGCTTGTGATTTAACGCAGATGGATAGCGCTTTACCGATGAATACCGGTGTTGAAGCGGTAGAAACAGCGATTAAAGCGGCTAGAAAATGGGCTTACACCGTAAAGAAAGTGGCAGAGAACCAAGCGGAAATCATTGTTTGTCGCGGCAACTTTCATGGTCGTACCACAACCGTAGTGGGTATGTCATCAAAGCCACAGTATCAGTTCGGTTTTGGTCCGTTTGCACCAGGATTCAAAACGATAGAATATGGTGATGCAGAAGCTTTAGCAGCAGCAATGACTCCCAATACAGCGGCTTTTTTGCTTGAGCCTATTCAAGGTGAACGTGGCATTGTTGTACCACCTAAAGGCTATTTGCAAACCGTTGCACAAATTTGTCGAGAACGTAATGTTTTACTTATTCTTGATGAAATACAAACGGGTTTAGGTAGAACCGGTAAATTTTTAGCCTGCGAACATGAAAACGTTAAACCGGATGCTTTAATTTTAGGTAAAGCATTAGGTGGTGGTTTATTACCGGTGTCTTTATTTTTAAGTCATCGTGATGTCATGAATGTTTTTACACCGGGTGATCACGGCAGTACTTTTGGTGGTAATCCTTTAGCTGCAACAGTTGCGTTAGAAGCTTTAAATATTTTGTTTGAGGAAAATCTAATCCAGCGTTCAGAAGAGTTGGGTGATTATTTGCATCAAAATCTATTAGAAATTTCATCTCCGCTAATCAAAGAAATTCGCGGAAAAGGTTTATTTATCGGTATAGAACTTGACTCACGTTACGCGCAAGGTCGTGCTATTGTTTTACAATTACTAGAGCATGGTTTATTAAGTTATGAAACGCACGATACGGTTATTCGTTTAGCGCCACCTTTAGTCATTAGTAAAGAACAATTGGATGAAGCGTTAACCATACTAAAAAAAGTATTATTAGCGAATACCGTTCAGAAAAATTAGAAGCATATTAATCAAAGACTCACAGCAGTTGGATTTTTGTCAAGGCGCCGCGAAAACCAAGCAACCGGAGTGTATTAGACATACATGAGGATTGCGAGTTGAGCGGGAACGCAGAAAAAATTCAAGTGCGAAGAGTGCTAAGGTAGGTACCGAGACCCGTTAAAAACATTTGCACAGCAATCGTGGTTAATATCATCCCCATTAAACGTTCCAATGCTGCAATGACTTTGACACCCAACAATTTTTGTAAGGGTACGGCAATTAAAAGTAATAGTGTTGCTATCAACGACGCGGCCACTAAAGCGGTAAACCACTTACCCATTTGCTGAGGTGCCTGGCTGGCAAATAAGATGACAGTAGTCATGGAAGAAGGTCCAGCGAGCAAAGGAATGGCCATAGGAACAATAAAAGGTTCTCCTTGCGTTTGTTCCGCTCTTTTTTGTCCCATAGGAAACAACATTTTAATTGCTATAAGAAATAAAATAATTCCTCCGGCAATGCCTAAGGCTTCTTCACTAATATGTAAACTAGTTAAGATTGGTTTTCCACAAAATAAAAAAAGCGTTAAGATAGCAAACGCAATTAAACTTTCACGCAAAATAATTTTGGTGCGTCTTGATGGATCAACTTGTTTAAGTAATGATAAAAAAACTGGAATGTTTCCGAGCGGATCCATGACTAAAAAAAGTGTCACTGCGGCAGAATAGATGTTCATTTGAAAATGCATAATATATTGATCCACAGCAATTAAGTTTTTAGCAAGTGCCACGTGCATGCAACAGTCTGATATAGACTATACATGAGAATTGCGAATTGAGCGGCAATCAGACAAAATTTAAGTGCGAAGAGTACTCAAAAAAACTTTTATGTATTCTAATGAGAATAGTGGTTGACATCCAGCCTTGACTTTCGCAAAATAGCCCCTCAATTTTGAGGAGGGGTTCCCGAGCGGCCAAAGGGAGCAGACTGTAAATCTGCCGGCTCAGCCTTCGAAGGTTCGAATCCTTCCCCCTCCACCAGTTATTTTTTTAGATATACTTGCGGGTGTAGTTCAACGGTTAGAATTCCAGCCTTCCAAGCTGGCTATGTGGGTTCGATTCCCATCACCCGCTCCAAAAAAAGCGATGCAGGGCGTAAGGCAGCGTGGAAACAATAAACGTGCAATGATAATGCATATAGGCCCACATGGCTCAGTGGTAGAGCACTTCCTTGGTAAGGAAGAGGTCACCGGTTCGATCCCGGTTGTGGGCTCCAAGACAAAGAATACAAGTAAAGAATTAGGCCAGTAGCTCAATTGGCAGAGCGGCGGTCTCCAAAACCGCAGGTTGGGGGTTCGATTCCCTCCTGGCCTGCCAAAAAATCTAGTTTGGCAAGGTTAAAATGAAGAACGCAAAGCTTGAAAACAAGGTAACTAAACGAGACTCCATAATCTGGATAATAATGGGGGTTATTTTACTATTGGCTATTTATGCCAATAATTATTTTTCCCACCAGGCCATTGCTATTCGCTTGATAGCTTGGATAATAGACATACTTGTGCTGGCATCATTATTTTTTTATACGTTACTAGGGCGGCGGTTTTGGGCATTTGCGCAAGCTTCACGTGCTGAATTACGCAAAGTAGTCTGGCCAACACGAGAAGAAACGGTGCGTACTACTTTGATCGTGATGGCGATGGTTGTTGTGGCGGGCTTGTTTTTATGGGGTATAGATACACTCTTATTATGGGCAGTTGCTTTTTTAACAGCGTAAATGAAGAGGATAGTTAACTTATGACAGAAAAAAAACCGGAACTTCATTCCGATGTTTCAGAGCAATCGTCGAATAATCCTGTTTCAGCTAATGAAAAACTATCGATAACAGAGGAAAAAACTGCACATGGATCGATGCAATGGTATGTCGTACAAGCACGCTCAGGTTATGAACGAAAAGTTTTAGATGCTTTAAATGAACGGATTAAACAACAAGGTTTAACGGAGAAATTTGGCCAAATTATCGTGCCGACTGAAGAAGTGGTCGAAATTTATCAAGGCCGTAAGCGTAAAACAGCACGCAAATTTTATCCGGGATATGTTTTAGTCGAAATGGATATGGATGAAGATAGTTGGTATCTCGTTCAAAAGACACCAGGCGTGATTAAATTTATCGGTGGAACCAGCGATAAGCCGGTGCCTCTGAGTAGTAAAGAGGTGGATAAGATTTTACATCGTATGCAAGAAGGTGTGGATAAGCCTCGGCCTAAAGTCTTGTTTGAAGTGGGTGAAGTGGTGCGTGTTGTAGATGGGCCTTTTGCTGACTTTAATGGCGAGGTTGAAGAAGTAAATTATGAAAAAAATCGAATGCGGGTTTCAGTCATTATTTTTGGTCGTGCCACACCGGTTGAATTAGAGTTTGGTCAAGTTAAAAAAGCTTGATGCATTGTAGGACCCTTTAAAAAAGGGAGTAAAAATATATATTCATAGCAATGGGTTTTTTGTTCAAGTGTCGTGTCATTTGGGAGTTTAGTAACAATAATCCTAGTGAATTGAGCAGCAACGATAAAAAATTCAAATGCGAAGAATATTCATCAATGGGAAGCTTAGCCATAATGCTAAGCGCTAGACCCGGAGGTAAATATGGCAAAGAAAATTCAAGCCTATGTGAAGCTACAGGTAAAAGCCGGCGAGGCTAATCCTGCACCACCTATTGGTCCTGCTTTGGGACAACAAGGGGTGAATATTATGGAATTCTGTAAAGCTTTTAATGCACGCACGGAAACCATGAAAAATATAGAAAGAGGTACGCCATTGCCAGTTGTGATTACGGTGTACTCCGATCGTAGCTTTACATTCATTATCAAAACGCCCCCTGCATCCTATTTAATTATGAAGGCAGCAGCGATCAATAAAGGCAGTAGCATCCCCAATAAAAATAAAGTCGGTAAAATTACTCGTAAACAGCTGGCTGAGATTGCAACGATTAAAATGCCTGATTTAACTGCAGGTGATTTAGAAGCCGCAATGCGCACAATAGCTGGTACAGCGCGTAATATGGGTGTTGAAATTGAAGGAGGGCGCGAACGTGGCTAAACTCAGTAAACGTTTCCGTTTGATTAAAGAAAAACTGCTTCCTGGTAAGGTATATACGGTAATAGAAGCCGTTAGCTTACTCAAGGAATTTCCAGTTAAATTCAATCAAAGTGTTGATGTTAGTATCAATCTAGGCATAGACCCGCGTAAATCGGATCAAACTGTGCGTGGTGCAGTAGTATTGCCGCATGGAATTGGTAAAACACCTCGAGTCGCTGTTTTTGCTCAGGCAGCCAATGCCGAGGCAGCGAAAGTTGCAGGTGCTGATATCGTCGGTTTTGAGGATTTGGCTGAGAGCATAAAAGCCGGTAATTTAGACTTTGATGTGCTTATTGCAACACCGGATGCGATGCGCTTAGTGGGTCAACTTGGCCAGATATTAGGGCCTAGAAACTTGATGCCTAATCCTAAGATTGGCACAGTAACGATGGATGTCAATACAGCAGTTGCCAATGCGAAATCGGGTCAAGTGCGTTACCGTGCTGATAAAGGCGGGATAATCCACTGTACGATAGGTAAGCTAAGTTTTGAGCCTCAGCAATTATTGCAAAATTTAGCAGTATTGGTAGGGGCGATAAAAAAAGCCAAGCCTGCTACGGCTAAAGGGGTTTATTTAAAGAAAGTAAGTTTATCCAGTACGATGGGACCGGGCTTATTAATTAATTTGGCATCGCTAGAAGAAAATTAAAATAAGCGGTTACATCTTGACTTTTTAATGGATTTAGGATAGAAGAGCTACCCCCACTTGATATAAATAGTGGGAATGAATTCGCAGTTAAAGGGCTTTCCCTCTAACTGTCGGAGACCGTAGGTGTGCCGACATTATAAAGAGATAGGTATCAATGCCTCTTTATTAATATGGGTGCTTAATTTTACCTACGCAGACGGTGAACCTTAAGGCCACCGAATCTTTTAACCATGAACAATTACTGATGGTTAAATAATATATGAGGAGAAAACCAACGTGACATTAAGACTTGAAGATAAACAGGCCATTGTTGCGGAAGTTGGAGAGGTTGCAAAACATGCGTTATCAGCAGTAACTGCTGAATATCGTGGTTTAAGCGTCGGGGAAATGAGTCAATTACGCTTAGAAGCACGCAGCTCAGGAGTGTACTTACGTATTGTGCGTAATACTTTAGCGCGACGTGCTGTAGAAGGTACAGACTTCGCGTGTTTACAAGATACGTTAGTAGGTCCTTTATTGTTAGCATTTTCTCAACAAGAGCCAGGTGCAGCAGCGCGGCTTATTCGAGCATTTGTCAAGCAAAATGAAAAGTTAATCGTTAAGGCAGTAGCCTACGATGGCCAATTATTAGCTGTTAATGAGCTCGATAAACTCGCTAATCTCCCAACCCGTGATGAAGCAATTGCTATGTTAATTGCAGTTATAAAAGCACCAATTAATAAGTTAGTGCGTACATTGGCTGAACCACAAGCCAAACTGTTACGTACATTGGCTGCTGTGCATGAAAAACAACAGATAGCCGCGTAATTGCGTGTTTAATTAATTAAAGTTTTTTTTGGAGTGATAATTATGAGTGCAGATGATAAAGCAAAAGAAGTATTAGCGACCATTTCTAATATGAAAGTTAATGAGATTGTTGATCTTATTAAAAAAATGGAAGACGAATTTAATGTTTCTGCAGCTGTTCCAGTTGCCGCAGCACCAGCAGCCACAAGTGCAGCAGCAGCGGCATCAGCTGAAGAAAAAACGGAATTTACTGTTAAACTTGAAAAAGTTGTTGACAAAGAAACCAATGTGGTGGGCGTAATTAAAATAGTACGCGAACAGAATCCACAGCTAGGATTAAGAGAAGCTAAAGAGTTAGTGGATAAAGTAAAGAATGAAAAAGTATCTGTCTCCATAAAGGAAGGAATCGCTAAAAAAGAAGCTGCAGAGCTTGTCGCTAGGCT
>DAIQAW010000050.1:0-6935 GCA_036781465.1 Candidatus Aquirickettsiella sp. | reverse complement strand
TTTCTATAGTTACCAATTTATTAGGCCTACATAGTTATCTCACCTCACATGGAATTAATTATCTATCATTAGCAATTTTTTGTGCCTTATGGGGCACAGCAGGGGCCTTTATTTCACTTTTCACCTCAAAATTCATTGCTAAAAAAAGCATGGATTTAAAAATTATTGATCCCAACACTGCCGTGGGTGAAGAAAAAAATATCCTTGAAGTTATCCATAATTTAGCACGTAAAGCTGGCTTAAAGGCCTTACCTGAAGTAGGAATTTACAATTCACCTGAACTCAATGCTTTTGCGACTGGGCCCACTAAAAATAATTCTTTAGTAGCTGTCTCTAGTGGCTTACTGCAAAAAATGAATCTCGCTGAAATTGAAGGTGTCTTAGGACATGAAATCACTCATATCACTAATGGAGATATGGTTACCATGACGCTTATATTAGGCATAATTAATGCTTTTGCTCTTTTTTTATCACGTATCGTAGCATACGTAATTTCTGTAGGGGCGGCTGGGCGTAATAATGACGAAGGTTCGATAAGTGGCCCTGGACCGATGTTTTTTATGCTATCGATGGTATTTGATATTCTATTTACATTTTTAGGTAGTATTTTAGTGGTTGCTTTTTCCAGACATCGCGAATACCGCGCAGATAAAGGCGGTGCTCTGTTAACAGGTCGAGACAAAATGATTGAAGCGTTACAAGCCTTACAAAAAGCAACGGAGCCCGAAGATACGCGCGCTCCTGCTTTGTCGACATTAAAAATATCGCATAAAAGCGGTGGATTTCGCGCTTTATTTTCAAGCCATCCACCCTTAGAGTTACGCATCGAACGTTTGCAAAAAGGAAAATAGTAATTAGCTTATAAAAATAGTTTACAAGTCACCTTGCTCCTTTGCATATTGCATCACACCACCGCGGAAAGGAGCAAATCCTGCCCCAAATATAATCCCAGCATCGATTAGATCACTATCTGCAACAACTTTTTCTTCCAAACATTTTTTAGCTTCATCTATCATTGGCTGAATTAAACTATCTGTTAAATTAGTGGGTGCTTTATAATCTTCAGGAATTTTTTCTTTCATAGGCTTCCCTTGTTTATAGCGATAAAATCCTTTCCCCGTTTTTCGCCCTAGATCTTTATTAGCAACCATTCTCTCTAAACCTTCAGGTATAATACTTCCTAAAGATTCACTGAGAATTTTTGCTACCGCTAAGCAAATATCTAGACCTACCGTATCGGCTAACTCTAAAGGCCCCATCGGCATACCGAAATCTACAGCCGCTTTATCTATAACTGGCGCAGGAATTCCAGTCTGCAATAATAATACTGATTGCATTAAATAGGGCATTAATAAGCGATTAACTAAAAATCCGGGTGAGCTTTTTACAGGTAAAGGTAAGCGATTAATTTGATGTACAAATGCTAGGCCCTTCTCTATGATATCCGGGACAGTAATTGCTGATTCCACCACCTCTACCAAAGGCATTTTAGCTACCGGATTAAAAAAATGTAAACCAATTAAACGCTCTGGATATCGTAATCCTTGTTGAATATCTTCTAAAACAATACTCGATGTATTACTAGCCAACAATGTATCCGATTTAATTTGATTCTCTAACTGCCGAAATAAATCTTGTTTGACATTTAAATCCTCGAATATTGCTTCAATAATAATATCTGCCCTACGTACACCATAGCCTGCTAAATCTGGTACTAGTCTATCCATAGCGGCTTGAATTGCCCGAGGTGTTTTTAATCGTTTTTGGAATAATGCATAAGCTCTCGTCATAGCCGGAGAAATATATTTCGCTTCATGATCCTGCAAAGTGACATGCAATCCTTGTAAAGCACACCAAGCAGCAATATCACCTCCCATAGTTCCTGCCCCTATGACATGAACATGTTTAAAACATATATTATTTTTTTTTCCTAATTTCTTTAAACGTTCTTTTAAAAAAAAGACTCTCATTAAATTCTTTGCTGTAGGGGTCAAAGCCAATTCACTTAAAGAAATTGCTTCATGTAAAAATGCTTGATTATTGACACCATATTGTTTCCATAAATGAAGTACAGCATAAGGCGCAGGATAATGTTTAGGGTTAACTTTAGCATTTAGACGACGTTGCGCAATTTTGCTAATAATATTTCTCAAGCAACGATAATTAGTTATTTTCTTCCGATTTATTGCAATAAAAGAATTCTTTTTTTTGATTTTTTCTGAAGCAAAAAATAAAGACGCTCGTTCAGCATGCCGCAGTGGAACAAGCTGATCAATTAAACCTAACTTAAGTGCTTTAAAAGGTGAAATTTTTTTTCCTGTTAAAATTAATTCGAGTGCAGCAGACCCTCCCAATAAACGTGGCAAACGTATAGTCCCTCCCCAACCGGGATGAATTCCAAGTAACACCTCTGGTAAACCTAAATGAGTTTTATCGTCATCAACAGCAATACGATAATCACAAGCTAAAGCCAGTTCTAAACCTCCCCCTAAACATAATCCATTGATCAAAGCGACCGTGGGAATATTGAGTGCAGCTAATTCAGCAAATACTTTTTGTCCAAGTTGGATAAACGTAAAAATCTCTTCCTTAGTTTTTAATTTACTGATTGTTTGTATATCAGCACCCACAATAAAACCGTTTACTTTATTAGAAGAAATTATTAGACCATGCACTGATGTGCTATTACGAATTTCTCGAATAATCGTGCTTAGTTCAATTAACACATTTTCATCTAAATTATTGCTAGAGCTATTTTCTTTATCAAAATACAACCAAAGAATCTGTTCTTTTTGTTGCAATCGCCAATTTAAATAGCTTTTCATTAGACTACTCCAGTTTTAGTTCTAGCCATATTTTCAAGTAACAGCGCACCACCTTGTCCACCACCAATGCAGAGTGTTGCTATACCATAACGTGCTTGTTTTCTTTTTAAAATATGCGCTAGATGTAAAACTATACGCGCACCACTCGCACCGACAGGATGACCCATAGCAATGGCTCCCCCATCTATATTGAGTTTGGCTTGATCTATTTTTCCTAGAGCTTGAGTTAAACCCAGTTGATTTTTACAATAATCAACATCTTGCCAAGCTGCCAAACAAGCTAAAACCTGACCTGCAAACGCTTCATTAATTTCCCAAAAATCGATATTTTCAAAAATGAGTGCTTGTTTTTTTAAAAGCGCTGTCACCGCATGTACTGGACCTAAACCCATTTCGCTCGGATCAACGCCTGCCCATGCCACATCGACTATGCGCGCTAAAATCGGCAATTGATATTTTTGTACTGCTTCTTCGCTTGCTAAAATTAAAAAAGCAGCACCATCAGTAATTTGAGAGCTATTTCCTGCAGTTACTAAACCAAAAGGTTTATCAAAAAAAGGGTTTAATGTAGTTAATTTTTCTAGATTCGTATCACGACGCAAACCATTATCAAAAGAGTAATAAATATTTTGTTTATCATAAATCGGATTTATTTCTTCCTTAAAAATTCCTGCATCTTGTGCCATTGCTAAACGCTGATGGCTTTGTAAAGAAAATTCATCCATTTCTTCACGTGTAATTCCAAAACGATGGGCAATTATCTCTGCAGTTTGACCCATTCCTAATCCTACAATTGGATCAGTTAAACCATGTAGTAAAGCAATAATCGGTTTTAAATATTTCAGTTTAAATTGTGCAAGTAGCTTTAAACGAGCAAAGAAATTCTTAGCTAAATTCCACTCAGTAAACCAAACACTCATTTTTTTACTCAATAACAGAGGCGCTTGACTCATCGCCTCTGTCCCTCCTGCTAATACTAAGTTATATCTTCCACAAGCAATATCTAAAGCCGCACTATCTAAAGCTTGCATACCGGAAGCACAATTCCGCTGTACTGTATAAGCAGGTACTGCTTTACCACAACCTAACCGCAATGAAATAACACGACTGATATTCGCCTCATCAGGACTTGGCATAACACAACCCGTAACCACTTCATCCAACTGATCGGGAGTAAATGCTTGACGTGCTAATAAATAACGTCCTGCTTGTACAGCTAAATCAGAAGCTGAAAAACTTCCAGGGCCTCCACGTACTTTCAACCAGGGAGTACGCATGCCATCCACAATGTAAACTGACCGTGCAAAACCTGATCGATCTCTAGCTTGCATAAACATTTTTCCCGTAAGCATTTCTTAGATAAAACCAGTTAATAGTTAACGCCATTTTAATATACCTTCTGTCAGTGAATGTGCAAGTTAGCACCATTTACAAGTAAAAAAATGATCATTAAAAAGCATCAACTTGCATTGCATCTTGCTGGTATTTTTTAGCCAACAGAAATCTTTCCATTTCTTCTTGGGTAAGAATTTTGTTTGCTAACGCTATTTGCAATTGTCGTTCAATATCTAAATTTAGTTTTAAACCATGTTTTTTTAATTTTTCAAGAATAGGTTGTATTCTCATAAATTCCTTAAAAGCAATTTCCATACGGCCTGTTGGATCTTTTGGTTTTTTTCCTAAATAACAATTCTGAGTTGTGCGATCTCGGAATTTACTGTTTTTTGTCATTATTGACACTAATTGACAATCTTGTTTATCAGTTGGTAACTGGTAAGGCTGGCCCAAAGGAAAAACAATAAATTTTAGTAACTTAGCTAAAAAAGGTTTGGGGAAATTAATAAAAAACCTTTTAAAGGCATATTGGATATGATAAAGACAATAGTCTAATCCCCAACGTGCATAAGTGTCATCTTCTTTTGACAATGGATATTCTTGGATATAACGAATAACGCTGGATGCTATATAAAGATAACTTAAAACATCACCTAAGCGTGCCGATAATCGTTCTTTACGCTTTAAGTTTCTGCCCAAAATTAACAACGCAAAATCAGTGACTAACGCTAAAGCTGCCGATAAACGCGAAATTTGTCGATAATAATAACTGAATTTCCTTATGGAGGTTTCTACAAAAAAATGACCCAAACCGAAAGCAAATAAAAATGTTTTTACTAAATTTTTTATACAATAAAAAAAATGTTGAACTAATAGTTTATCTAAAGCAGAAATATCTTTTTTTTCAATAGCTTGCATTTCATCTCTTAAATAGGGATGACAACGTATTGCTCCCTGACCAAATAAAATAAGATTACGAGTTAAAATATTTGCTCCTTCCACTGTTATTGATATCGGTATAGCAATGTAGCCTTGTGCCAAATAATTACGTGGGCCCATTTGGATACCGCGTCCTCCGTGGATGTCCATCGCATCATTAATAATAGTACGAGCAAATTCAGTCATGTGGTATTTTGCAATTGAAGAAGCTAACGCAGGTTTCAGCGAAC
This sequence comes from Candidatus Aquirickettsiella sp., assembly GCA_036781465.1. Lineage (GTDB taxonomy): Bacteria > Pseudomonadota > Gammaproteobacteria > Diplorickettsiales > Diplorickettsiaceae > Aquirickettsiella. The sequence continues at coordinate 1,606 of DAIQAW010000050.1, read as the reverse complement.
TATCAACTGCAGTCACTGTAAACCGACGTGTTGCTTCTATTAAATAAGTTAATCCCGCGATTCTTGCTAAAGCCGCTGCGACACCTTCAAAGTGAGCAATTGATAAATGAAACTGTTCTCTTAATACGCTATAAGCCCCTGTCATGCGATAAGCTAATTGAGCCTGTGCAGCACTGACCGCCGGCAATGAAATACCTCTACCTATCGATAAGCATTCCATCAACATATGCCAACCTTGGCCTAACATTTTCTCGCCACCTATAACAAAACTGATAGGAATAAAAACATTTTTACCCACTATAGGACCATTCATAAAAGCTAAACCCATAGGCGAATGTCTTTTACCTATTTCAATGCCATCCAATGAAGAGGGTACCAAGGCAAGTGTAATCCCTATTTGCTTTTTTTCTCCCAACAACTGATCAGGATCCATTAATTTGAATGCAACACCTATAACCGTAGCAATAGGTGCTAAAGTAATGTAACGTTTATTAAAATGTAGTCGTATTCCCAGCATTTCTTTATCTTGATAAATTCCTTTACACACTATCCCATGATCTTTCAGTGCAGCTGCATCACTACCTGCATCCACAGAGGTTAATGCAAAACAAGGAATTTCTTCTCCTCTAGCAAGTTTAGGCAAATAATAATTTTTTTGATCTTCTGTTCCATAATGCAGTAATAATTCTGCCGGCCCGAGAGAATTCGGAACCAAAGCATTGACCGCGGCGCTAACTGAACGTGTCGCAATTTTCAATACAATTGAAGAATGGGCTAAAGCAGAAAAACCTAATCCTTCATATTTTTTTGGAATGGCCATACCAAAAAATTTTTGTTTTTTTAAAAACTCCCAAACTGTAGCTGGTAAATCATGCTCTACTGTTAAAATGTTAAAATCATCTAACATGCTACAAAGCCTTTCTACTTGGTCATTGATAAAAGTTTCCTCTTCATGGTTCAGATTTGATAAGGAAATACTATGTAAAGCTTTCCAATTCGGCAAGCCGCGAAATAAATCTTTTTCCCACCATAAATCACCTGCTTCTAGAACAATTTTTTCTGTCTCGCTAATAGACGGAAGTATTTTACTTAAATAAGCTAAAAAAGGTTTAACTAGAAAAACTCTTCGTATTGGCGTTACGCATAACATCATTATCAAAATCAAGATAAAAAAACATAAACTAATCATTACCCACATTAGTTACTCCCATAATCTAGGTCGTAAACTCAATTTATTACTTCAAGATGTACTGCTTAATTCTCGCCAAGAACTGCGTCCATTTTTTGTTAAAGTAAGCTCTTTGTGCCGACAAGCTACTTTCGCTTGAACTACATAAGTAGTTTTTAGCGTAAGCACTCCTACTGTCATTTGTTTTGCTTGCACAATAACGTCATAAATATAGGCTAAGCTTTGATTAATACAATACGATGTTAGATGTCTTATAAGTTTTGAGCTAATTTGAAAACCTGCATAATTAAAATATTCATGCCATTCAGAATTAAATGTCGAAAGACTTGTAAGTCTATGTTCCGTTAATTTTAATCCAGCTTCCGCAGCTTGAAATTGCTGTGCAGTGATAATCATATTTTGACTCATGCGTAATTC